>JAABPY010000025.1 GCA_011391735.1 Sulfuricurvum sp.
CCGACGTTTAAATGGAGATTGATAAAAACCTCCACTCCATGGGTTCCATTCTTTCCAGGGACTATTACGACGCTATCCCTACCTACAGGTTCAACGGCGGAGATTAATGTTACTCTTCGAGTGAATAAGACATGCGATACAACTATCACAGATACAGTACAACTTAGCACGAAACAAACGAATATTGGAACCAAAACAGATACGGCAAGTTTAAATGTTTCTTGTCCAGCACCTATCGCCGAGTACCGTATGGATGAGTGTTTATGGAGTACCGCAGCAGGTCAAGTCGTCGATAGCGCAGGGGGAGATAACAATGGAACCATTACGGGAATAAAAGCTCAAACCACAAATAGTAATTCCAAACTATCCCGATCTGCCCAATTAACAGGTGATGCGATAGACACAACAGGATTATCTGTTTCAACGGCATCAGGCGCTAAAACTACAGTAACTTTTTGGATGCGTTGGGATGGGCTAACCTCTTATTTTCTTCTTAATTGGAATAGTCAATATACGCTTCATTTTAATGGCGCAAATTTTGGATTTGGTACCGCACACAGTGATACTTATGGTGTTAGTAATCGTAATAATGATCTTAAAAATGGTTGGCATCATGTCACAGCCATTTTCAATAATGGAGATGTAACCAAAAATAAACTTTATATTGATGGTCAACCATGGACACTATCTCAGATACAAGGAACCCAAACAGCTTCAAATGCAATCGTTAGTTCTAACATACGAATAGGGGATGTAAAAACGGCAACTTTTAGTAATATGATAGATGAACTTAAAATTTACAACGGTGAGCTAGCGGCAGTTGATATTAACCAAATTTACACCAATGAAAATAGTGGTAAAAATTATGACGGAACGATAAGAACGCCACTAGACTGTCCCCTCACACCTATCGCCGAGTACCGTTTTGATACAGCCACTCCTATTGATTCAAGCGGAAATAACCTCAATGGAACCATAAATGGAGGAGTTTCAACAGGCATCAGCGGTCAAGTGTGTTCGGCATACCATTTTAATGGAACCAATTCATTTGTTTCCGTGCCGGATAATACTCTTCTCGATATCTCAAAAGTGTCTATAAGTGCATGGGTTCGGCATACCACTAACACTTTCAAAACATGGGAAGCGATTTTAGCTAAAGGAGACAGCGCCTATCGGCTACACCTTAACGGAGGATGTGCTATCAATAATCCTCATACTAATAATGGCTTCAGTTATGGAATCAACGGCGGATGCTCAACGGCGGATATTGATTCTAATGCCGTCCCCGTTACCAACCAATGGTATCATGTAGTCGGTACGTATGATGGAAGTACCATAAAAATTTATGTCGATAACACCTTAAAAGGCTCTGCTTCCTATACGGGTTCAATCGCAAGCAATAATTTCCTTCTTTATATCGGTGCTAATTCACAACAAACAGGACGGAATTGGACAGGGGATATTGACGAAGTTAAAATTTTTAACAATGCCCTAACACTCCAACAAATTAATACAATCTATACCAATGAAAAAAATGGTTTACGATGGGATGGAACACCAGGATGTCAAGCCTCTCCAGAATGTACCAGTTTCTCCTATCAGCCATATCATCGTATTGATGCAACCCTTAACCCCAAATATCGATTACATACACGTCTTGCAAATACACCGTTCGATGTTAATGTCACGGTAGCGTGTACGGATGGATCAACGAATCCCATCCCTACGCGCAAAATCAAAAATATATATGCTATTGAGGGGAACTGTCCGTCAACGACAACGGGATCAACCTCTTTTTGGAGTGGATTATCGGCGGATATCAACGATACAAATAAAACGATTACTATTACGGGTCTCAATTCAACTAAAGCTTATTCAAATATCAAATTGATGGTTGAAACGAATTCAAGTGAGCTTAATTGTTCTACGGATAGTTTTGCGATTCGACCCACAGCGTTTGCGCTTTCATCAACTTCAATAAAAGCAGGAGAAACGATAAATGTTAACGTGACCAATGGAGGAACAGCTTATAATGGCAATGCCAATGTTACAACTACTTTAAAAGATACGAATTTAACTTGCACCACAAAAGATAAATTTTTATCTGATACTGAACCAAAAAATTTAACTTTTATAGCCGATGCTAATAACAGTACGCTTATCGCAAAAGATATAGGTGATATTAATGTCACCATAACTGATAAAACATGGACGGCTACCGATAATCCGAACGATTGTATCATCGATAGTAATATAACCACCCCCATTGAGTTAAGTGGCAAGATAGGATGTGATATCAATACAACCCTGCAACTCACAATTAATCCTTACGAACTCAATACGACTCTTAAAAGCTTTAAAACTTCTGGCACTCCGAACTGGGTATATCTCGATTCAAGTAAAACGCAAAACGTAGAAATAAATGCAACAATCGAAGCCTTTGGAAAAGACGGTATTAAAAGTAAAAATTTCAGTGATGGGTGTAGCGGGTTGTCGGTTCCTTTAGGCTATTATTTCACTCAGACAGGCTCACATCCTAATGATGTCAATGCATCATTGACATCCACTACAGGTTCTCAGCCTAGTGTTTACGATAATAACGATACTTATTCCAATGTATTTAATAATCCGTATTTTACCATTCCAAACACTTCATTCAAAAATGGAGATGCCAATCTAACATTACAATTTAATTTTATCCGTCCAACAACACCACTCAATCCATTTGATCTCAATCTAACGGCAATCAAAACTAATTATGGTAATAATGTAATCGACAACAATGCGACAAATTTGGATAACAACGCCACCTTCGTCTACGGACGTATCCATGCATCGGATATTGAAACAAGTAATATTTCAACACCGAACCCTGTAGAAATTGAGGTGTATAGCACCACCTCATCGGGGTTTGTCAGTAGTAAACCTCAAAATAGTATCAATTGGTATCGGAATACGGAGCATAACAGCAGTGTGTTAGGGTCGGTGACTGGTGGTAGCACCACTCAATCTACAACTATTTCTATTACGCCTAATTCTTCCCTTACGAACCCAAATAATGGGCTTCATACTATTACTATTGATAATAACGACAGTAATACCACCAAACAAACGATTACTTTAACGCCATCAGACTGGCTTTCAATGCCTGCTACGAATACATTTCAATACCAATACATCAAACCACCCACAATCCAAGAAGACATATTGAGCAATACGGCTACAGGGGTCAGCAGCGGTACATTCACAGGAAGTGACTTCCCGATTACCGCCCCTACTAATACCACCAAAAGAGGGATAAAGGTGTTTCGATGAGTATGACGTATTGACGCATTTCTTTTGGATTGGTATAATGATAATTGTGAATGCATCTTTTCTATAGCTTCAATGGAGCGGTAATTTAAGGTCGAGGGAAGTCATGAGCCCTTGACCTTTTTTTTTACCCTCCAAAGAAGCTATAGAAGGGGGTTCTTATGGATAAGATAGCATTCACACTATTTCTTATGTGCATTTTTGCACCACTAATTCATTAGTGCCAAGGGGTTTTACCCCTTGATCCCCCTCCTCATCAAAACTTTCTAATACGAAAAATATATGCTACAATAAGAGTAATAATCCGTCATTTAAAATAATTTTAAAGGTATCCAACAAATGAAAAACAGAATCTTAGACGATATAAACCACCATCCCTATCTCTCCAAAATAGTCGCCCAAGAGATCATTCAGCACAAAGAAACGCAAAAGTTGGTGCTTGAAAACACCGTACTTCTCAATGAGCACAGTGCTATACTTGATGACCACACGGTAATGCTCGTTGAACTCAAAAGGGATGTAGCTGAACTTAAATCCGATATGAGCGACGTTAAAAATATGCTCAAGATACTGATTGACAAAAAATAGATAAAATTTTTCCGATGCGAAAAGCTCTGACACTGATCGAACTTATCCTTTCTATGGTCATCATCGGAGTGGTCTTCACCGTTATCCCCAAACTGATCATCTCATTGAACCAAAGCGCACAAGTGACCCTCAAAGAGGAAGCGATGTTTAATGCAGTGGCGATGATGGGGATGATTATTAGTTTGCCATGGGATGAGAATAATACGGTCAATAGTCAAATTTTGGATGTTACCGATGGCGATATTAGCTATGACTGTAATACTACCTCTGGTTATCGTATCGGCGGATTCGTTGGGGGGCGTAATTGTATTGAGCCTATTGGAGTCGATTATAATGCCACCTCTATCGGAAAAGAAGATGAAAATTATACGGATATTGACGATTATAATGGAAATATTACAACAACTAAGTCACCATGCAGTAGTAATCTTTATGATCTTAACACCACCGTTACCTATGTTGGAGATTATAATACCCCTTATACGTCAGGGACAACCAATACAAAAATGATACACGTAAAAGTGGACTATAATGACAGCAAACACAGTGGATGTATAACCGATCTCAACTACACCGCCTACAACATCGGGCAAATCCAAATCAATAGCAGGTCTTGGTAATGCGTCGCGGCTACACCCTCATTGAAATTATTATCACTATTGCCATTACAGGGATTTTATCGGTGGGGATGTTTAAGGCATTTGAAGCCATTACCCTTAGAAGTGAAAAAGCGAAAATTCTCACAACTCTCTCTATTGATAGCCAAAGTGCTTTAGACCAATTGAGTTTATTGTTGTATGATCGTGCGCCGATATTACTACAAGAGTGCAATAGCACAGGATGTTCTTCACTGGATGCTGACATCAATGCAACTATCCTCCAATGGTACGGAACAGCCAGTGAAAGTTATCAAGCAGGTGATTATAGTGGATTTGTGGATATGGCTGCTTCTGATAAAAGTACAAAGACTCTTTCTACACCGAACACTTCAATAGATACTGTTATTGAAACCGAACGACAAAAATGGAACAATCCCTCTTTTGATGCCACCTATTTGGCACTAACCTTTGCAGGAGCGTTTGAAGATGGGGATTCTGCGGAAGTCAACTTATCATCAAGTCAAAATAACAACAATGATATAGTCCTTAGTGGTACTATGCCATCAAGAATCTACGAAAAATATTACCTTGTTGATAGTGCGTATGCGGTGACACGAGGTGAAAATGTTGATCAAACCAAAAATTCTATAATAAATCTTCGAAAAGATTTCAATGTT
>JAABPY010000026.1 GCA_011391735.1 Sulfuricurvum sp.
AACTCTTCGGCCATTTCATAGTGAGCCTTTATCCCTTTTTTTTCTGCTTGCAGTATAACCGCATCTATGGCTTCATCAAATAACTTTTTGAGTGCAAAGGGTTCGAATTCAGAGGCTAATATCCCCGCCTCAATTTTGGAAATATCGATAATATCCGTTATCAGTGACAATAGATGTTCTCCTGCTCGTTTTACCCGTTCAAGATAATCGTGCTGTTTATCCGTGATCGGTCCTATCAATTGGTTCAAAATGACGGTACTAAATCCAATAATTGAGTTTAACGGTGTCCGTAATTCATGGCTCATGGATGCAATAAACATCGATTTTAATTGATCGAGTTCTTTGAGTTTACTGTTCGCATCTTGAAGCTCTTTCGTTCGGAGGTTGACTCTTTCTTCAAGCTCGTCACGTGCTTTTAAAAGCTCCATTTCGGACGCTTTGAGGGCCTCTTCAACTTTTTTGCGTTCGGTAATATCTTTAAAAATAATAACGGCACCTTGTACACTTTCCTCTTCAATAATCGGGGTGACTGTCACTTCTACGGGAAAGAAGGTACCGTCTTTGCGGATAAAGACCTCATCACTACTGCGGCATTTCTCCCCTTTTTCAAAGGCAATATGAATTTTGCACTCACTACGCTCAAAGGGGGTACCATCCGTGTGTTTGTAATGCCAAAGATCGTGACTGTCTTGATTGATCATCTCTTGAGCGGTAAAGCCCAAAAGTCCCGCTGCAACTGGATTAACAAAGGTATGGCGCATTTTCCTATCAATCCCCATAATCCCATCACCAGCATGAAGGAGAATCATTTGATGCTCTTTGTAGAGTGCTTCAAATGACTTTTTGGTCGTTTGCTTCTCCAAAAACGTCGATAAAAGGGTTGAAATTGCTAGGAGAATATTGAGTGCCTCTTTATTCAATGAGATATTTCCGCTATAGCCGACACATAGTGCTAACTTCGAATGGTTAAAAAGGGTAATAGGTAAAAAAGTGAACGTCATCTCTCCCCATCCCTTAATAAAGATCGTCTCACATCGGAGAAAACCGCTAGCAAGAACATCTTCAATGAACGTTTCACAGAGGGTTAAAAACTCTTCGGAATGAGGTTCACATGTTGTGGCGGTTTCAATCATCTCCACTAGTGTTGTTTTTTGGACAAAACAAACGGTATCACATTTAAAAAACTGTTCAAGAACCGTAATTGTCTCTTGATAATAATTAACCGTGGAGGCAACAGTCGCAAAGTAGTGTGCGGTCCGAATAAAATTATTCAGATTAAAAACGGTGTTAATATCATTCATCAAAGAGCATCCATCGGTTTGAGATAGAGATTATTTAAAAAAAGATCATCAAAATTGGAAGTATTGGAGAGATTGATAATATGAAGAAAATCACCAATATCTCCCACTTCATCACAAGTGCCATCTCTTTGCAACATTTTAATCGCACCGCTTAGGGCACAATTTCCAACCAATTGAACATTCTCAACGGAAGGGATAACTCCGATTGCTTTGGCTTTTTCAATATCAATAAATGACCCAAAAGCTCCACCCAGAAAGAGTGTCTTGATCTGAGAGGGTGCTATTGTCGCCCTATTGCATAAGGATTGTACCCCTGATGCAATCGCCGCTTTGGCTCGCTGAATCATATCAATATCATTTTTAGTAATCCAAAGTTCACTCTCTTCTAATGGGAGTTTCCATTGATAGATCCCTTTTGAAAAATTACCATTTGTTTTTAAAATAGTATGCTCCATGAGTAACGCAATAAGCGTGACCAAACCCGAACCACAAATTCCCGTTGCTGTTTTTCCCTCAATGGTATCAAAATGCCACTCTTGCCTCTTGGGATTAAAAGTAGCTTGATAAATAGCCCCCTCCATTGCTGGCATCCCATGGGAGATCCCCATCCCTTCAAAAGCGGGACCACCCGAGGTAGAGGTCGTCCAAATTTGACCGTCAATACAAAGGGCGATTTCTGTATTTGTCCCCACATCGATCAGCAGTGATGGAGCTTCCTGCGATCTTAAGTCCGTAGCAATGATTCCCGAACGCAAATCAGAGCCTATAAATCCAGCAATCGGTTTCATCACCTCAACGCTAGCATCAGGGGCAATGCTCCATTCGTTAATCCACCCATCGTATCGTGGCAAAGTCACCTCTATGGGGTTTTCCCACTGGGAAGGATCGTTTAGAAGAGGCTGATTACGGTTGCACAGCAATGATGACATTGCCGTATTCCCCACAACAATAAGCCGTTTGACATGTTCTAATGCAATCCCCTCACGTACCGAAATATCCAACAACCCATCGCGAATCGCCTCGACTGCTAGCCTCTCAAGAGCTTTAGCATTCTCGTGAGATTCAAGAGCAGCATCAATACGGCTGATAACATCGGAACCAAATCGTGACTGCGGATTGTGAGCTGTCCGTATCGTTATCACCGATTTGGTACGATAGGAGAAAAGGGCAATCGAGATATTGGTCGTCCCCAAATCAATGGCGACACCGTATCCATTGTTGAGAGAATAGTGCATCGTTTCATTTTCATGGTACCAATACTCAAGCGGTAGCGAATGCCACTGCGATTTTGCAGCACCATTGATGATTTCAATTGTCATATCCGAACGACAGTGCGTTTGGCATGCCAATCGAATCCCTTCTTGAAGCTCTGATTCACTAAGATGTATCCGTTCTGCATCACTAATGGGCGTTGCCTCCCCCTCTATGATCTTAATTTTGCACAATCCACATGCCCCAAGCCCCCGACATCCCGAACGGACTCTATGTGAGGTTAAATCAAGAATATTACGCAAGTCTTGCTTTTCAGAGACCACTAGACAAAAGGGATCTGAATTGACGTTAACACAGAGTTTATAGGACATTAAAGTGTTTCTCTCGCCGCATTGACCATTGCTTCAATATTTTCAGGCTTGGATTCAGGGGGTATTTCACACCCTGATGAGAGGATAAATCCACCACGCTCTTTAAAAATCCCCATGAGTTTCAACGACTCTTGACGGATTATCTCTGGGGTATCGAAAATAAAAGAGAGTGGCTTAATATTTCCATCAAGACAAATATGCCCCGTATTTGCAATGGCGCTTAGGGGATCTACTTCATAATCAAAATTGACAATATCAACGTTTGTCTCTTGGTAATAGGGCATAATATCATCAATTCTCCCTGCCGAATGTACCCAGTTTGCGATAGCTCCCCCCTCCTTGAAAGTTTTAAAAAGTTCTCTATGGCGCGGTAGAACAAACTCTCGATAAAACTGCGGCGGTATCACGGTTTGAGAGGCAGCAGGATCAAAAGTCAATATCAAATGGGCCCCCGCTTCAAGCTGCGCCAAACCGAATCGGCGAACGAGCTGACAGGCATAATCAAAAAATTTCACAAATCGTTTCGGATCGTCAATCGCCATATAAAGGGCTCGCTCCATCCCCATAAGCTGTGTCAAAACGGTCATAGGTCCAATCACCGTCCCAACAACTAACGTTTTATCCCCCACCTCTTGTCGCAAAATTCGGACACATTTCAAAATCTCTGGCATCCTCCCATCTTGATGGGGATCGGGAAGTTTATGCTTTTCCACATCTGAATCGGGATTGAGTATATATTTTATCACGGCAGGATAAATATCTTCACGATACTCAATGGTCGAACCTGCAGCTTCGGTCTCGACACACGAGTCAAAAATCGCAAAGACGGCATCATAACCGTAATGTTCAAGCGCCGTAATCTGAGAATAGGCTGCCAACTCTCCGTCTCGAACATAGTCAATCAATTTTTTTTTGGCAAAAATTGCGGAATGAGCCCCTATTTGTGCGATTACGGGTACCCTATCGGTGCGTTCAAAACGGACGGTTGCGCTAATTCGTTCAAGACTGGTCATGTGAGTATCCTAATAATGTATCAATGTATTTGCCTGCATCAAATGCTGTTATGCCCACATAATCGACATTGAGCACCTCTGCCGTTGCTTGTTTGAGTGCTGCACCACCCGCTAGGACAGCAATATCACCACACCCCGCCTCTTCTAAAGAGGGTTTGAGACGCTTTATTTGTGGCATGACACTGCTGATAAGACCGCTGATGCAAATCGCTTTAGCCCCCTCTTTTTTCGCCGTCTCGACAATCTTCTCAATTGTGACATCTTTGCCGCAATCAACGGTACGGTACCCTTTTCCCATTAATACCGTCTTGACAATACTTTTACCAAGGTCATGAATATCCCCCTCCAGTGCTGCTAGGACAATAGTTTCCCTTGAGGCAACACCGCTTTGGTCACCCTTATACAGCAGATCAATCACCGTTGAGACGGCTCGTCCAGTCAGCATCAGTTCCAAAAGATTAAACTGTTCGGCGGTACATTTACCATCAAGCATCTCCATGGCTTTATGAATCCCTTCAACAACAATACGTTCTTTCGGAATACCAGACTTTAGAAGTTCACTTGCACTTTGATATGCCTTATCTCGATCGCCATCGATGAGGGCATCAATAAGTGATTGATACGGATTATTTTGCATAAGAGATCCTCTCAAAAATCGATAACAAATATTGTACACACACTTTTAAAAATGTGGCTTAAAGTTATTAATCCAAAATAATGATATTTTTGGGTAGAATCTGTTTAAAATTTATTTTTACAAAAAGAGGGTAAAGGGTGGAATTAGGTTTAATCGTCATATTTTGGTACGGTATTTTGCACGCTTTTGGTCCCGATCATCTTAGTGCCATTGCCGATTTTTCGATTGGTAAAGAGACAAAAAAAACATTCTACAGTGTGGGGGCTTTTGCCATAGGGCATGGGGTAATGCTTTTTATTTTCGCAAAAATATTGGAGTATACTACTTTACCCGAAACTATATTGGCGTATGGGGATATTATTGCATCCAGTGTCATCATCTCGATTGGAATCTATCTTCTTGTTATGGTGTATACCAATAAAATTCATTTACGTATCCATACTCATGAGGCTAAAAAACACATCCATATTTGGTTTGGTGACACACATCAACATACATCTTCCACCATTTCTGCCTTAGGTGTGGGTGTTTTGATGGGGATTGGTGGCGTGAGAGGGATGTTGGTTA
>JAABPY010000027.1 GCA_011391735.1 Sulfuricurvum sp.
CCATTTTGTCGTAAATTTGTCCCCGAAGCAGTCGCTTATATGACGAAGTATCCCAAAACATTTGCCGTTTATTACTACCACTTCCCCCTTGCACAGCTTCATCCTGCATCGGTGGCATTGACCAAAGCAGCAATTATGGCAGAGCAAAGCGGTGTGGATAATGTTACCCTTAAAATGTATCAAGTGGATATTGATCCCAATGAAAAAAATGAACAAAAAATTATCGATGCGTTTAACAAAACCTTTAAAACCAAGCTCATTATTGCCGATTTACGTCGCTCTTCTGTCGTAAAACAGTTTGATTTCGATCAAAAAGTGGTTCGTGGGATGATGGTTAACGGTACCCCTACCGTATTCTTTAATGGCGCAAAAGACACGAAAAAAACGAAATATAAAGAGGTAAAGGTACCCTAATCGATGAAGAAACTTACTATTGCAACACGTGGAAGCAAGCTGGCCCTTTGGCAATCGCACCATATTAAATCGGTCATTGAATCGACTCGTCCTGATGTCGAAGTGGAGCTAAAAATTATTATTACGACGGGCGATAAAATTTTAGATGTTCCTTTAGCAAAAATCGGTGGTAAAGGGCTGTTTCTCAAAGAGATTGAAGAGTCAATGTTAGCAGGGGAAGCACAAATGGCGGTGCATTCGCTCAAAGATGTCCCTACGGTGATGCCAAAGGGATTAATTCTTGCAGCAATTACGACACGTGAAGATGTTCGTGATGCGATGTTGAGTGAAAAATATCCCGATATTATCTCGTTGCCACAGGGTGCTGTGGTGGGAACCTCGTCGTTACGTCGCCGTATGCAGTTAGCGCAACAACGTCCCGATTTGGTGATCAAAGATTTACGGGGAAATGTGGACACCCGTATTCGTAAGTTAAAAGAGGGGGAGTTTGATGCGATTATTTTGGCAGCAGCTGGAATTAACCGTCTTGGATTCTCCGATTTAGTGGAGTATTTTTATCCTATTTCACTCGAAGAGATGATCCCCTCTATGGGGCAGGGGGCATTAGGGATTGAGACGGTTAATGAGCCGTGGGTATTGGAAATAGCGGCCCTTCTAGAAGATACCAACAGCCGTATTGAAACAACCATTGAACGTGCATTTGTCGATACCCTTCAAGGGGGATGTCAAGTTCCTATTGGTGTGAGCGCACGGGTGCAGGAAAACGGTGAGGTACGTGTTTGTTCAACATTGGGGCTACCCGATGGTTCTGAGATAATGGGGGAAGCATTCACCCTTGAAAAAGAGTTGTTTGTAGGTGCAGGAGAGGCGATGGCACATCGTCTTATCGAAAAAGGGGCAATGGAGTTGTTACACCGTGCCGAGATTATGGCAAACGGACACAAAGCATGACCCTCAAAAAGACGATTGATCTTCTCCAATCGCACGGGGAGCTACGCATTATTGATACCCCCCTTGATGTACACCTCGAAATTCCCCATTTAGCCTACGCCGAAGTGAAAAAAGAGGACGGGGGAAAAGCGCTTCTTTTTACCCACCCCATTGACGCACAAAATAATAAAACGTTTACAACTCCCGTCGTGATGAACCTTTTTGGCTCCTATAAACGGACGGAACTTTTGTTCGGTCGTGACGTTGAGGGGGTTGCAAGCGAGATTGAAAAGCTACTTCACATGAAACCTCCTCAAGGATTTAAAGAAAAAATTGGGATGTTGGGTGACTTATTTGCGATGAAAGATATTTTCCCGAAGAAACTCAAAGGTCGTGGTAGCTGTCAAGAAATTATTTCTCAAGGGGATGCGATTAATCTCTACGATTTACCGATTTTGACAACGTGGGAAGAGGACGGCGGTCCTTTTATAACCATGGGGCAAGTTTATACGAAAAGCTTAGAGGGGGAAGTTGTAAATCTTGGGATGTACCGTCTTCAAGTGTATAATAAAAACCATTTGGGGATGCACTGGCAAATTCACAAAGACTCTTCCCACTTTTTCGATCAATATCAACGTGCAGGGAAAAAAATGCCTGTCTCGATTGGTATTGGGGGAGATCCCCTTTATACATGGTGCGCAACCGCCCCTTTGCCCTACGGAGTGAATGAACTTTTATTCTATGGATTGATCAAAAAAGACTCCCCTAATCTCGTGCAATCAATTACTACTCCTCTCCATATCCCAGAAGATTTAGATTTCGTTATCGAGGGGTGGGTTGATCCTGAAAAACTGGTACTAGAGGGACCTTTTGGCGATCATACGGGGTATTACACCCTTGCGGAACATTATCCTGTAATGGAAGTAAGTGCCATTACCCAGCGTAAAAAACCTTATTATCTAGCAACGGTCGTGGGCAAACCCCCCTTGGAAGATAAATACATGGGCTGGGCAACAGAACGGATTTTTTTACCGTTGCTTAAAACCAATGCAGCGGATTTAATCGATTACCATATGCCTGAAAATGGGGTGTTTCACAATCTTATCTTAGCGAAAATGAAACCTTTGTATAAAGGGCATACGAAACAGTTTATGCACCTTTTTTGGGGTTCTGGACAGATGAGTTTTGTCAAACACGCCCTCTTTTTTGGTGAAGATGCCCCCAAGTTGACGAATTACAGTGCATTGGTCACCTACGCCCTTAATCGTTTTGTTCCCAAATGCCTCTTTATCTCCGAGGGGATTACTGACGCTTTGGATCATTCAAGCCCTGAAGCACTTGTGGGGGGAAAATTGGGGATTGATTTTACTGCATCGTATGTGCTTGAAAAACCAGATACATTGGAAAATAGTGATCTTTTATCACGGATACAAGCCTTGATCCCTGACGTTCAAGCTGTATCGCAATATATGCGTCATACCGCCAACCCTATTATGGTGATGAGTGTGAATAAAATAGGTTCACTTGCCAAAATGGCTGAAAAACTCTCCTCGCTCGAAGGGTATATCCGTATTGTTGTGGCGGTAGATGCGACTAACAATGATTTGGATAACCCTTACATGCTTTTATGGAGAGTAGCTAACAATATTGACGCAGGGAGAGATATTGCTGTGTGTGGGAAAATTGTATCGATTGATGGGACAAATAAAACGTATGTTGATGGATTTGAGCGTGAATGGCCAGGGGATGTAAATTGTACTCAAAAAGTGGTCGAAAAATTAAAATCGCTCCATCTATGGGATTTGGATCCACTTTTAGAGAAAAAATATCAACTCTAAGAGCTATTAAGCTTCCTATTAGAATGGCTAATGTACCATAAATTCAGATTTTACGTAAAGAGGAACTTACCATCAAATGATTAAAAGTAGTGCTCTTATTTTAATTTTAGTAATTTCAACTGTTTCATCTTTGGATGCTGCTGCGTACAAGGGTCAGAAGGTGTATGTTGAAAGCTGTAAAGTGTGTCATGGTGGTGGTCAAGCAATGGCTGTATCAAAAGATATACGTACATGGGAAAAGATTATGAATAAAAAAGGGGAAAGATTAGCCGATATTCACCTCTCTTCTAAAAAGGCAGAAGCATCATGGAGCTATTTTAACGATCATAAGTTCACCAAAGATGCGAAACATTTGGAAGATTTCCTCGTTGATTACGCCAAAGATAGCGGAAACGTCCCCGCCTGCAATTAATTCCCCTCTATCATTACCGCTTTGGTAATGGTTTCTAAACCAAACTTCGCTAAAATACTTCACTTTTACACTACTTGGAGATACCATGGAAAAAATGTGGTCAGGACGATTTGCGCAGGATGCATCGTCATTATTGGAACACTTTAACGCATCGATACTATTTGATAAAAAATTGTATCGTGAAGATATTGAGGGTTCTGTTGCTCATGCCCAAATGTTGGCACATCAAGGAATTTTGACGCACGATGAATTAGGATTGATTGAATCGGGAATGGCGCAAGTGCTTAGTGAAATTGAATCGGGATCGTTTGAATGGAAAATCGGTGATGAAGATTTGCACATGGCAATTGAGAAGCGATTGACCACTATTATCGGGGATGCGGGGAAGAAGCTTCATACAGCACGTAGTCGAAATGATCAAGTTGCCCTTGATTTCCGTCGCTACGTATTGCGTAAAAATAGTGAAATCGTCAAGGGGATCCAATCGTTAATGGGTGCCATTATTGATATTGCACGTCTTCATACCACGACGTTACTTCCGGGAATGACTCATTTGCAACACGCACAACCGATTAATTTTGGATTTCATTTATTGGCATACGCGGCAATGTTTAAGCGTGATATTGAGCGATTTGAGAGTTCGTATAGTCGTAATAATGTTTCCCCTATTGGGTGCGCCGCCCTTGCAGGGACACCGCACAATATCAATCGTGAGATGACAGCACAGATTCTAGGTTTTGATTCGGTCAGTATTAATTGTCTTGATACCGTGAGTGATCGTGATTTTGCTTTAGAGATTCTTTTTAATATTTCTACCTTAATGATGCATATTTCGCGTCTTTCTGAAGAGATCATTCTATGGTCAAGTTACGAATTTCGTTTTGTGGAGCTTTCGGATGAGTATTCGACAGGTTCCTCCATTATGCCACAAAAGAAAAATCCCGATGTTCCTGAACTGCTTCGCGGAAAAACAGGTCGCGTGTATGGAAATTTGATGGGACTTTTGACGGTTATGAAAGGGTTGCCATTGGCGTATAACAAAGATACCCAAGAAGATAAAGAGGGGGTTTTTGATAGTGTAGAAACAGCAGAAATTTCACTTGAAATTCTACGTGAAGCACTTAAAACAATGACAGTAAAGCCTCATAATATGGAGAATGCGTGTAAATTGGGTCACCTTAGTGCCACTGATTTGGCTGATTATTTGGTTGAGCATTGTGGTGTCCCCTTCCGTGAAGCCCATTTCATCACAGGTAAAGCGGTAGCACGTGCTGAGGCTCTTAAAATTGATTTGAGTGAAATAGAGTATGAAGAACTTCATGCTATTGATAGTCGTATCAAAGAGGATGTATTACGTTATCTCAGTATCGAACACTCGATGAATGCCCGTAAATCCCAAGGGGGGACGGCTGAAGTGCGTACACTGGAGCAAATTTTGTATTTTGATCATTATTTGAAGGATGTAAAATG
>JAABPY010000028.1 GCA_011391735.1 Sulfuricurvum sp.
GTGTGCGCCAAGGGGCGTATAAAATATTTTCCATAAAATTTCTCTCTTCCTCTGCCTCAAATGAGGTAAGCTTTAGTGCCATAGCGGCAAGCGTAGTCAAGTGGAGCTTTTGCTCCACTTGACGTTCAAATCAAATGAAGTTCGGTGCATCATTAGCGAATAAAATTATATCCCCCGCACGTGTCACCTCTCCCAAAGTTTTTGTCAATTCTGCTTTATTCGAGAGGATGATCTTCTCCCCTACTCGTAATTCACGCTCAAACTGTGCCGCATTCAATGCCCCTGTAATAATGACAATATCAAAAACCTCATTCATAGCATCGATAAGTTCACTGTTAAGTTCCGCCGTACTCTCCACCAATCCCGGAGTCACAATGACCTTACGCCCTTTATGAAGTGAACATAAACGTACCCCCTCAAGCATCCCGTCAATATTGCCGTTATACCCATCATCAAGGATTATTTTACCCCCTGCATCGATGCGCTGTAATCGATGTTCGACACTTTTAAGATTAGCGACCGCTTGAATCATCTCCCCACTGCTCATCCCCATCTCCTGTGCGATTAAGAGTGCTGCATTAATATTCATTGTCTGAAATCCACCCAACACGGAGGTATGAAAATGGTGTAATTGACCATGCAACATCAGATTAAAATCGGTTCCCTCAAGCGTAGCATTCAAATCGAGAATATCATCCCCAAAGAAGGTTACTTTTTCATGGGGTACATCGGTTACTGAAGTGTGAATAAATGCCCGTTTGAGACGATTGGAATGGACAATCTCTAATTTAGTTTGTTGTATTCGCTCTAGCGTTTTAAAATACTCTAGATGTTGAGGTCCCACTTTCCCCACAACGACAATTTGAGGATTAAGCAACTGGGTAATGGCATAAATATCCCCAATTTCACGTGCCCCTGCTTCACATACATAGATTTCTGCATTGGCTGGAAGCGATTCATTGACATCACGAATAATACCACCAAGGGTGTTGACACTGCGTGGGGTTGCATAAACGTTAAATTTATTGGATAAAATCTGCGCAATAAAATTTTTCATCGACGTTTTACCGTAGCTTCCTGTAACACAAATAATGGTTAAATTTGCCATCGATGCAATTTTTTTCTTCGCTTCACGCTTATACGCTTCAAACAAAAATTTCTCGGTTGCCCATGAGAGTCCATACGTAAACGCTAATGGTAAAAAAACACTGTAGGTTTCACTAAGGTGTGTGAGGGTAAAAATGAGATTCAAAAAGAGACTAACAGCAAAAAGGAGAATCAAAAACCGCTTCACCCGCCATGTCATCACCAGCTTTTTATCCAAACGATAATGCCAAAGTCCCAACAAAGGGAGATACGCTACAAGTACATAAGCACCCTGTACCCCTAAAATAGTAGTGAGGATAAAAGGGATCACAAAATAAAAGGCGTGCCACCATGGCTTATGGTGACGAAGCACGACTCGCTGTATTCGGTAATCGTACCATTGAAGATTGGTAATTAAATACCATCCTAGTGCCATAACAAAAACGGTGTTGGTCGCAAATGCGATAAGATGTAGGGTGTCCATTATTTCATTCCTTTTGATTCTAAAAGTAGAATTGTATCAATAAGTCTTTATCCTCGAATATATCGATTAAATAAAATATCTTCCGCCTGGAAAAAATTCCAAGTTGATGATATTTTCTTTGCCTTCAAAACAAAGAGATTCTATTTTTACCAGTTTTTTTGGACTTGTAAAGTAGATCATCCACTCTTTTATAGATAAGATCTTTATCATCTGTTTCTTTTACTTGTGTCAATCCGATACTTATCGTCACAACTCTATCCGCTATTATCCTTAGATTTTCAATGGATAGTCTAATTTTTTCCATCAAATCAAAAGCATCCGTAGACGATATTTCATGAAAGATGATAACAAATTCTTCCCCACCAACACGAAAGAAAAGATCACTTTTTCGGATGGTTGAATGGATATGTGATGATAATTCGACAAGAACCTTGTCCCCTATATCATGCCCATAACTATCATTGACACTTTTAAAATCATCAATATCGAATAAGGCTATACAAAATGCACGGCGATACCGTTTGAAAAAAACCATATTTTCCGTAAGTTTTTCATTAAAGGCTTTTCGATTATAGGCATGGGTCAATTCATCCATATAGGCTTGTCTTTTTAACTCTTCTTGTAATTGATACAAATCGGTAATATCATTGACGATCGAAAGAGTTTATTATCGCCATACTCCTCTTTGAGCGTAAAAGACTCCCCTTTTAAGGCTCGATCAAAATTATCTTTGGCTTTTTTTCTATCTTTATTATCGTTGATGCACTCCAACATATTGACATTGACAGCTATATCAATATTCCAAATTTTACCCATAATATCATAATGTTTTTTTGAAAATTTGGTATAACAATACGAATTATCCAACGCAAAAAAGATAATATCCGATGTTTCTAAAATTGAATTGATAAGAGAGGGATCTTCCATTATTGCATTCCTTTTGATTCTAAAAGTAGAATTGTATCACTGCTTCGCTTTCGATGCCAATTCCCATTTATCATCGTAATGAGTTGCTCCTTAAAAGTGCTAAAAGCAAACTAAGGGAGAATGGTTTACGTGCCACATCTACTATTGCGCTCCTGCTTAGGAAGTCGAATGGTGAAACAGACTCCATCGAGGGTATTCTTTGCACTGATACTTCCCATTAAATGCTTTTCGATGATGGTTTTACTGATGTAAAGACCTAACCCTGTACCTACTTTTTCATCTTTTGTCGAAAAATAGGGATCGAAAATTTTGGGTAACACCTCATCGGGGATTTTGTCTCCTGTATTGAATAAAGTCGTAATAATGGAGGTCTCATCTTCCATAATATTAATACGAATAATTAATGGATGAGCCGTTTTAGAGCCGATTAATGCTTCTTTTGCATTTTTGACAATATTAATAAAGACTTGTAGCAACTCTCGAGAATAGGTCTCAATAGTAGCAGTTGATTCATTGTTGATTTCAAGTGTAATATTGTTATTGACAAGACTAGCCCCCATCATCGCTTCGGTCTCTTTGATAATATCGATGATTTTAATAAAGTCACAATTCTTATTAGGACGGAAAAAGTCTCGGAAATCATCGATAGTCTTAGAAAGGTATTGTACCTGACTAACAATAGTATCAATCGAAGCAAGACACTCCTCTTCTGTCGAAGTTCCCAAATCAATATTTAAAATGAGATTGTTGGCAGCCATAGAGATAATCCCCAAAGGTTGTCGCCATTGATGAGCTATCATACTAATCATCTCCCCCATAGCTGCATGGCGAGATTGGGTAATCATTAACTCTTGGGTTTTTTGTACTTTCTCTTGCATCGCCTGATAGTCGCTCATATCGGTAAGGGTTATAACGTAACCTGAGAACTTACCACTAATATCATTCATTTGCATTACGGTTCCATCATACATACGATTTGTCCCGTTGTGCTCAAGGGTATGGTAAAAGTGTGTTGATTTTTTTTCAAGGGTATCACGAATCCAATCTGGAGTCAAAAGAGTTTTATCCAGCCCATAATAATAAGCACCACTGGTTTGATAAGATCCTGTCAATATTTCACTTGCCGCCATGTTATAATTGAGTATTTTTCCCTCATGGTCAAGTAAAATCGCCCCCATAGCAATGGAATCAAAGATGGTCAAATAAAGATTTTTTTCATTCGCTAACGTAAGGTTTTGTTCTGAAAGCTCATGAATTTGATCTTCCGCCTTGCGTCCATGCCATTCGATTGAATAGGCAATTTCAACACGATTAAAAAACGTTTTGACATAGTCGTCAAAATAGGAACGGCGACGAAAAAGGGTGTGATGTTCTTCGATAAGATCATGGTAGGTTTGTCCATAATATTTGAAGAGGGAAATAAACATCGCATAATTGACCCCTCGACTTCGGTGCCGTTGTGCCTCCATGAGTCCAAACTTGGAGGCAGGATCATCACAAAAAGATTCATCAGGTCCCATCGGTGGAGGGGTTGGATACTCTTGCATCAGTAGTTCGAGTGAATCGGTCAAACCAACAATCGAAATACGCCATGCTTCTAATAATGTAGAGGTATATTTAGTATAGCCATACTCTTTGGCATACTTAAGAATTCTCTCCATAAGATCACTCTCATGTTCTCTTAGCCATCCAATAAACTCTACGGAGGTATCAATCATCGTGCCAACGGATTTCTCCACGCCCTCTCCTTGTACGAAATTACTCTCCACATTCTACCTTAAACCTCCTCTAAAGCCCAAATCCTCTAAAATACGTTCAAATATTACGAGGAACCCCACCCATGCCATTTTCCACACTCGGACTCTCACCCCAAATACGTCGTTCACTTGAAAAAAGCCTCTACACCCTCCCCACCCCCATCCAAGAAAAAGTGATCCCTCTTGTACTAGCACACCACGATGTGATGGCAAGGGCGCAGACGGGGAGTGGTAAAAGTGCCAGTTTTGTCTTGCCGATTTTGGAACTTTGGTCAAAAAGCAAAGGGGAGGGAAAGGCGAAAATTAAAGCCCTCATCCTCACTCCGACACGGGAACTGACCTTGCAGGTGGCGGAGGCGTTTGAGACCTTTGGTGAATTTTTACCCAAAAAGCCAAAAGTGCTCAGCGTCATAGGGGGGGAGAATATCGGTGATCAGCTCTATGCCATCCAGCAAGGGTGTGATATTCTCGTGGCAACGTCGGGGCGACTTCTGGATGTCGTGAAGAAAAAGCAGATGAATCTCTCCCATCTTGAATTTTTCGTCCTTGATGAGGCGGATAAGATGCTCGATCTCGGATTTGCCGAAGAGCTAGAACTGATCTTAAAAGAGATTCCCGCACAGCGTCAAAACCTCCTCTTCTCAGCAACCTATCCACCCAAAATGGTAGCAATTGCCTCTAAAATCACCCAAAACCCTATCGAGGTGACCATAGAGTCCGAAGAGCCGACGGTGGAGAGTATCTCCCAACGCCTCATTGAGGTTAACCCTGAAAATCGGGGTCCATTGTTGCGCCATCTCCTC
>JAABPY010000029.1 GCA_011391735.1 Sulfuricurvum sp.
CAATAAGCAATAAATCAATTCTGTTTTCAAAAATCTCTTTATGCTTTGATTTTATTTCATTGCCTTGTAAATCTTGCAAAGTAAGAAATAAAACTATTTTCTTGTTTGAAGCAATTTTATCGGAGATAATGGTTGTACTTTCTAGTAAAGAATTACTATCTAAAAAACTATATCCTTCAAATCTGACATGACTCTCTACAGTTTTCTTCCACTCACTTTTAACATCTGCTTTTGCTGAAACAACAATCACAAATTTAGCTTTCATTTCAACAGCACAGCACATTGAAGTAAACGATTTACCAAATCTCATAACAGCATACATCAATAAATTATTTCTACCCTTATCAATAGCCTCTTTAAACTTATTCATAGTTTCTTGTTGATTTGGTCTAGGCTCGTACGTTTCTGTTCTATCGTAAGTGTATGTTATTGGAATATGACTTTCATCAAATTTATAATATTGATATTTAGATTGATTGTTTTTGTGAACTTTTTTTATATCTTTAATAGCTTCAATTATGTCATCTTCTGAAGTGTCTTTAAAAAACTCATTTGAAAAATAGGGTATGTTAGATAGTGTATGTCGAGTTAGCCTAGATTTTTGTTTGTCATTTTCTAAAAAATAATGCACTGCAAAATCCCTAAAAAATGTATCATTATCTACTTTTGCAATAGTTTCAAACTTTTTTTCTAGATTAGGAAAATATTTCCTCCATTCGTTTAATCTCACTTCAAGTGGGCGGTAAGTATCACCAATTTTGAGGTAATTTGGAATTGTCTCGGTTGTAAAAGCATAGATTTGTGGCTCTACTCTACCAATGATTATATTATCTAAAATTTCTGTATCTATTTGTGTAATCTCTGCCATATATTAATTATCCTTTTGGGGAAGTAAATCCACAAATCTAATAGATTTTCCTTCTTTTGAGGCATTCCAATTCATTATTAGACAATATATGCCATTATGTAGATGCATATTTTTTGTTACACAACCTTTGCATTTTATGATTTTTTTAGTCGAATCATCAAATAAGTTTATTTTTTCTTCGAGAGTAGTTGATGAACAACTGTTTGGAACTACACATTTTAATCCATCCATTTGCCATATATTCCAAGAGATAATATGAACTATTTTTTGAATCTCTGAAAGTTTTGGTTCATCGCCAAATTTTTCTACATAATATTCAATAAATGTAATTAGCAACGATTCTCTAGCTAACAATAAGCTATCTCCTTGATACTCATAACCATAAATACTTTTGTATGCAATTTTGACATAATCCAACCAGCTTTTTTTGCTCTTAATATGTTCACCTATAATTCTTAATTTTCTATCTAACATACCTATTCTATTTTTTATAGAAATGTATTCTCCTGTTGTAGTGTCATATCTACTAACTATATAGGGTGCTTCTCCACATGTAATTTCAAGTTGAGTCCTTTTGACATAGTCTTTCCAAGTTTTGCCTTCTGGAAAAACTATTTTATTCGGATTAGTTATCCAAGATACTTTAATTTTATCGGTAACTACTCTTTCATTAAAAATATTTTCTCGTTTAAACCAACAGCTATCAACACCATTTAGTTGATCGTTGCAAATCCAAGATGGCGTATAAACTTCAGCCATATTTTTTACTCTGTTTTTTTGAAGTTCTTTATTTTTTAGAACTCTAGGCATAATTATTTTACTATTTATTCCTGTTATTAACTCTGGATTTATTGGAGATGCAAATTGGTAGTTTTTACCTAGATGTTCATAATTGTCTGTTGCCCAAAAAATATTTTGTTTTGTTGTTTGATCGTATAAAAGAATATCTAGTACTTGTGGATACTTATTTAAAATATCATCTTCTATAATATCAATTTCATTTGGCATTATTAGTTAACCTTCTTTTATTATATTGAGATTATAACCAACACTCTTATAAGGGAGATAAAATATGGCATAGTGTAAGATTTTCCCATGAAACACTCCCCCAACGCCCCCTGCCCCTGTCACAGCGGTAAAAAATATAAAAAATGTTGTCAACCCTACCATCGTGGTAGTTTCCCCTCCACCGCTTTGAAAGTAATGCGTTCTCGCTACAGTGCTTATGCTTTGCATCTTGCCGATTACATCATCCACACCACCCATCCCAATAACCCCGATTTTACCGAGGATACGTCGCAATGGAGAGACTCTATTTTGGAATTTTGTCATACAACCCGATTTATTGGGCTTAAGATTCTCGATTTTACAGAAGAGAAAGAAGAAGCTTTTGTGACGTTTGAAGCGACCCTATCAGGAAGTATTTTGAGAGAGAAAAGCCGATTTTTAAAGGTTCAGGGGAAATGGCTCTATGAGAGTGGAATAAATCAAAACAATTAATGACTTGCCGTACGTATCGGAAAATAATATCGTGGCTTGAGGGACAGATATGAGGGCTAATATTTTAAGAAAGTACTTGTTTAAACTAATCTAAAGGTGAACGTGAATCCATTCAAAAATCCAAAGCGATAACCAACGATCTGTTGATTAAGTATATATTAAGTTTCATCAAACGCCTTTCAAACGCACATTTATTATACTTCCTAAAAAAGTAGGTTGAAAATATGCAGC
>JAABPY010000030.1 GCA_011391735.1 Sulfuricurvum sp.
ATTTTTAAAGGTTCAGGGGAAATGGCTCTATGAGAGTGGAATAAATCAAAACAATTAATGACTTGCCGTCTGTTGATTAAGTATATATTAAGTTTCATCAAACGCTTTTCAAACGCCAATTTATTATACTTCCATGAAAAAAGAAGGTTGAAAATATGCAGCGTCCAAGTCCGACACGCTCCGAAAAGATGTTAAACGTAGATGATTTTATTGTCTCAAAAACTGACATGAACGGAAAAATTCTTTACGGGAATAAAATATTTATTAAAATATCAGGATATGAGGAGGATGAACTTTTAGGCTCTCCTCACTCAATGTTACGTCATCCTGACATGCCAAAAATTGTATTTAATTTGTTATGGGATCGGATTAAAAATAAGCAAGAAATTTTTGCCTATGTTAAAAATCTTACAAAAGACGGATCTTTTTATTGGGTTTATGCGAATGTCACGGCGACACTCGATACCAACGGTTCAATACGTGATTTTCACTCTGTTCGCCGTAAACCAAGTTCTAGGGCGATGGAGATAATCCCTTCATTATACACGTCACTGCTTCAAGCCGAAAGAGATGGCGGAATACAAGCTTCCAAACAATTGCTTGAGAAAACGTTACATGAGAAAGGAGTCGATTATGATACGTTTGTCCTCGCCCTTCAACAATAAACAAACCCTTTACTATTTTACAGCTTTGTTGGGTGCTATCGGATATCTACTTTTTAACGATGGGATGATCCCCGCAGCCGTATTAGGGGTTGTCGGTTTATTAGGACTTTTTGTTCCGGAAGAGCAACCATGTGAAAAGATTTTTAACGATACTCTTATCCGTCAAATACGAGATGTTTTGACCAAAGCAGGAAACGGCATCCTCTCTGAGCGTATTACCAATATACCAAGCACTCATGTTATGCAGGGTGTCGCTTGGGGAATCAACGATATGCTCGATCAATCGGAACAGATGATACGTGATATCCAAGATGCGATAAAAACGGCCAATACGGGTAATGATAAGCGCATTATTTTCGCCCAAGGGTATAAAGGCGATTTTGCCGCAGCGTGCCCCGCTCTCAATCAAACCATTGATTCCATTGCCCAATCGTATAGAGGCAAAATGGCAGCGCAACTCAGTGCCGCTTTAGAAGACGCTAGCGGAGGTATTTCGAAAAGTATGACGATGATACAAAATGACATTCTAAAAAATAGTATTTTTTCTGCTCGCATCAATACGACGTCTACTCAAACAGCGGATAATATACAAAAAAGCCAAGAATCAATCGGAGGTGTTATTGGTAAACTTGAACATTTGATAGAGTTGATTGCAGGTTCAGGTAGTGCTATCACATCCTTAAATGACCGAACCAAAGAGATCAGCACCATTGCCGGATTGATAAAAGATATTGCCGATCAAACCAACCTTTTAGCTCTAAATGCAGCGATAGAGGCGGCACGTGCGGGTGAACATGGACGCGGATTTGCGGTAGTAGCGGATGAAGTGCGTAAACTAGCGGAACGGACACAAAAAGCAACCATGGAAATATCTCTGACTCTTCAAACCCTTACCCAAGAAGCTAGTGATATTCTAAATAGCTCTGAAGAGATTGGTGTGATCGCATCGGAATCACAAATTAATATCAAAGAATTTGAAAATGTGTTAGGGAGTTTTTCTAAAACAGCACTCACTACCTCTCAATTATCCAAATACATCAACGACTCCCTGCACGCAACCCTTGTGAAGGTTGATCATATTATTTTCAAGCATGACACCTACTCAACCATTATCAATCAAGACGCAAAAAAAGCAGAGGCATGTACCGATCAACACGAATGCCGATTTGGAAAATGGTACGATAGTGGTGATGGTAAAGCATTTTTTGCGCATACACCCTCGTATAAAAAGATGCAAATACCTCATGCTATCGTCCATAAATCGGCATTGGATAGTGTAGCTTG
>JAABPY010000031.1 GCA_011391735.1 Sulfuricurvum sp.
ATGGAAAATTCTAGCAAGGAACTTTTTGTATTATTGGATTCTATGGTAGCTGAGGGGAATCCTGATATTGATAGAGGGTAATTTCTGCTATCCTCTTAACACGTAAAGAATGGGAAAATATTTTATTTTAAAGGGTGTGATTTGATTAAAGTGTTGATAATAGAAGATGAACCGCTTATAGCACTTTCCCTCAAAAAAATTTTAGAAAAAAGAGGTTTTGATGTCATAGGTTATGCCGGTAACTTTAAAGATGCACACGAACTTTTTTGTGCCGATACACCGGATATTGTACTCAGCGATATTAAGCTGGAGGAGAATGAATCAGGGATAGAGGTTGTGAAAGCGTTAAAAAAGATCAATGATTTTCGAGTGCTATACCTCTCCTCCTATGGTGATGATACGATGATTGAAAAA
>JAABPY010000032.1 GCA_011391735.1 Sulfuricurvum sp.
GAACTACTCCAAGGGAAGCCTTAGTTTTGATGATTTCTGATAAAAAGATTGCTTTCATAGCAAGTAATGAAGCCCTAATGTCCCCCTATGGATTAAATGAACATGGGCTATACTCTTCAAACGATATCAATACAAAAGATTTGAATATGGAAAATTTTTTACATCACAACCCTCTTATCTTTCTCTCCCTTCTTGATCATCTCCACGAGGGGGTGGTGATCCACCGTGCTGATACGTCGATTTTATATGCCAACCGTGCGGCAACTGAGATCTTGGGTGTCTCTTATGCAACCATAATGGGAAAAACCGTCACTGACCCAGCATGGTATTTTATCGATGAAGCAATAAATCCCCTACCGATCGAATCGTATCCCGTCAACCGTATTTTTGCTACCAAGACCAATATCGTTCATCAGATTATGGGTATCCATCTCCCTGATGACACTCTTCGTTGGGTTGATATTAACGCAACCCTTGCGAGGGCTGAATCGGAAGAAAAAATTGCGATGATTGTTTTCAGTGACGTTACCGAGCGTAAAAATGCCTACGAAGAAGCGGCATTGTTTAAAAAGGTGATTGAAGCGGTGGATACGGGTGTCACCATTGCCGATCCTTCGCAAGAGGATTGTCCACTGATCTACGCCAATGAGGCGTTTACGACTATGACGGGCTACTCCTTAGACGAGAGTCTGCATAAAAATTGCCGTTTTCTTCAAGGAGATGACCGTGAACAAATAGGACGAACTCAAATCGCTGAAGCTCTTAAAAATGGTACGTCGTGCAACGTTGAGCTTAAAAACTATACCAAAGAGGGGAAGCTGTTTCACAATCTTCTCACTCTATCACCTTTGAAAAAAGAGGGGGTAGTCCAATATTTCGTCGGTGTTCAGCATAATATTACCGCTATCAAAGAGCAGGAAAAGCACTTATACGAAAAAAATCTGTATATCCAGTCGATCCTCGATGCGCAAGATGATCTTGTTTTGATTTCCGATGGAGAAAATGCCCTCTACAGTAATCAAAAATTATTAGAATTCTTTGGTGTGGGGACGTTGGAACAGTTTTTAGAAGGGGGATCATGTATTTGTTCTCGTTTTATTGCTGATGAAAAATGCTTTTATCAAAAAAATATCCCTTCTCAAGAGATGTGGATTGATACGATGATGAAATCAAGCCTCTTAAAACGAATTATTGCCATGAATGCCCTTAATGGAGAAACCCATTATTTCAGTGTAAATGCTAAGGCGTTTCATTCAGATCACTATATCATTACCCTCCATGACATTACGATTTCGGTACTCAAAGAACAGCTCTTATCCACCAAAGCCTATCATGATCCACTTACAGGAGCTTATAACCGACAATATTTTTACGAATATCTCTCAAAAGATTTAACACTTCGTGGCGTTATTATGGTGGATTTGGATAATTTTAAATCGGTTAATGACACCTACGGACATGACAAGGGAGATGAAGTCCTTAAAAAAACAATTCGCTCCATCATGAATTCCCTTCGCAGTGATGACTATGTCGTGCGTTGGGGAGGGGAAGAGATCGTAGTCTTTCTTCAAGCACACACACAAAATCAGCTCATTCTTGTCGCTGAAAACATTCGTCATGCGATTGAACTAAACGTTATTGAGGGTATTGGAACCATAACCGCTAGCTTAGGTGTGGCGATGAAACATCCTAATGAATCCTTAGAAAATGCGATAACTTTCGCAGATGAGGCTCTCTATAGAGCCAAAAGATCGGGAAAAAATCGCGTTGTCTGCCACGAACCGATCAATTAACTCTACCACAAAGAAGTGTGAGAAATAGACAAATTTACGGATTTGGCCCGTTGTGACAATCGTAACAGCTGACCATCTCTCCTTTTGCAAATGTTTTGGTGCCATGTTCAACACTCAACGTTCGTGCTGTCCATGTTTTGGAGAGTACGCTTCCTCGATAATCGGTACCATGACACGCTGTACAACTAGCCGTACCTCTTTCGGCTACATTTTGGTGTGCACTCACCGCCGTTTGTCCGACAGCGTGCATACCGTGAGGTCCGCCTGTGAAGTTCGTAGGGACACTCGCATGACAGGTTGAACACTCGGCAATCGTTCCTGTATGCCCCTGCAAGGCAACACTTTGGACGTTGTCATTGGCGTGAGAGCTTGGATACTCGGAGTGGGTTGCCCCGTGACACGATTCACACTGAAGATTACCGTGCCCTTTGCTATTTTTATATAAGGATGCGACTGCAAACTTAGGGTCAACAGCGGTACGCAAAATTCCAGGAGCACTGTAAACACTCGTGTAGCGCGTAAAATTACCTGCCGTTGACGTTTTATCGTGGCATTGTTGACAATTTGGCTCATCTAACCACCCTTTACGTCCTGTTTTACCGACATCACTCATCGTACCGTGACAGCTTTGGCAATCAATTGCATTGGTACCATCTGCTTTTTTAGCATTTCCCATAGCTCCACGTAGACATTTTGTTACCGAACCGGGATGGCATTGGTAACATGAATCACGGTTGGTACTGCTATTCATCGTTGTTCTCGTCTTAGGGTCGATAACTTGGGCGTGCTTAGAGTGAAGTGCCTCTGTCAAAGGTTTAATTCCTGTTTTAAGCGGGGTGCCTAAAGCATTCGATTGGTGACACGATGCGCACAATACCGGCTGACCTGCATCTGCTGTTGCCAAAAGGCTCCCTTTGGTATAGGTGGCACTCATCCCCCCATCATTAATCGCTGTTGGATGCTTTTGGTCGTGTAGTTTGAGGATATTACGTTTCCAATCTTTTTCAATATTGGTATCACTAACCCAGCCAGCCGTTGGTTTGGCTGCGGCAACACTATTCGTCGCATGACAGGTGATACAGCTCATCTCATCGGAGACGGGTAAAACAGTATTGGTCGATGCAAGAACGGTTCCAGCACTGTCTCTTGCGACAACTTTAACCATTGGATAATAGTTCTTAATGCCATTATCATCGTAGGGCATCGCTGGAATCCCCTCCGCTTCCCACCAACTGTTCGTACTGTTATACGTCATCTTTTGAGGAGTAGCACTTTGAGTCTTATTGCCCGTCAATCCTGTTTCAATCCCTAATAACGCAGTAGCATTCCCAAAAAGTTTCCCAATATAATCCCAAAAATTCGTTTTGGTTGCACTCTTCGTATTGATCGATCCCATCGTATCGGCAACGGCTTCATAAGTAAGGGTTACCCCTGTCATAATATTTTTACCACTGGTGGCATTTTTACTAATAAGATGAGCACGAAGATTATTATAAGGGGGGAGAATACTAAAAATAGAGTAGTCTTTTCCATCAACACAGTGCATCCCTAAATCATTCCAAGCAACAAGGGTATACAAACCATTGCCTGCACTTACTGGTGTAGTGATGGGAGGAACATAGCCTGATTGAGCCACTTTGTTATCCTCAAAATGCTTTACGGCATCCTCTTCGCTCACCGTATAATCATTTTTACCAATCATCCCCAAAATATCTGCCTCTGTCGTAGATGTTTTATCTAAATATACTTTTGGTTGCGTTGCATACGTTGCTGCCAATACAGGTGAAATCGTGATTCCATTGCTGGTATTGCCATCACTGTCAAGTGTTTGAAGTGTCTGAAGAATAGCCACAACACGAGGATCGGTAGTATCCGTCGTACCGATTAAGTCCAACGGTGTAACGACCCCATTTTTCGGTTTTGCCGAACCTAAATAAAGATTCCCAATATGAAAGGTAACCGATTCTCCCTCTCTGTAGATAAAATTACCGTTTTTATCCGTAACTCCCTCTTGAGTAGGGCTTACAAATTCCAACCCCTCTACGGGTGCATCGATAAACGTCGCCGTAGATATGCCCGTCAGAGGGTCAGTGGTTCCGCCACCACCCCCACACCCTGACAAAATAAATGCGGTTAATACTGATGAGACAAGTGTAATCGCTTGACGCATGGTGACCCCTTTAGTTAAACTTTATCCGTTATGGTAAACTACCATTATGAATTTTGGATGAACACGGAGAATTGATGCATATTTTGATTATCGACGATAACGAAGAATTGCTCTATGGGCTACAAAAACTCTTGCAAGATGCCCACTATTATGTTGATATCGCAGTGACTCTGACTCAAGGATCGGAGAAGCTCTCCACTAAAAATTATGATCTTATTTTGCTGGACTGGATGTTGCCTGATGGGACAGGTATTGAGTTGCTAAAACGGTTACGGCATGAAAAGATTTCTACCCCCGTACTCCTCTTCTCTTCCAAAAAAGAGGTGGAAGAGAAAGTAGAAGCTCTCGATGGCGGTGCGGATGACTATCTCGAAAAACCTTTTTCGAATATCGAACTCTTAGCGCGGATTCGAGCATTATTACGCCGTGAAAGCACTCAAAAACAAAGTTCCATTACAATAGGGAAGCTAGTTATTGATTTCTCCTCACGTAGTGTTCTTGTTGAAAATAATCCTATAAAGCTCTCTGCAAAAGAGTTTGAACTTCTTGAGCTACTTATACTCAACGCTAATACCGTCCTCACCCGTTATCAAATCTCCGAACATCTCAATCGTGATTTCGATCATCTCAGTGCGAGTAATATTGTCGATGCCCATATCAAGAATTTACGTAAAAAACTCAATGCCGATGAATTGATAGAGACCGTGAGGGGAGTTGGGTACCGGATTGGTTGCTAAAACGTCCTAAACCGAAACGTTGCGCTCGTCCCCTTCCCCTCCCCGTCACTGGTAATACTCAAATCACCATTAAGTAATACGGCAATGTGCTGACTGATCGCCAACCCTAGACCACTCCCTTCTAATCCGCTCTCATTTTGAGAACGTACTTGATAAAATTCGTCAAATAAATGTTGTAAGGCTTCATTTGCAATACCGTATCCGCTATCTTTGATAACCAAAGTAAATACTCCATCATGCAGGTGAAGGGCAACATCAACAAAGCCATATTGCGTA
>JAABPY010000033.1 GCA_011391735.1 Sulfuricurvum sp.
TATTGCCAAGCTTGCCAATGGTATTGCCGATACTATTTTAACCCAATGTGCCCTCGCCTTTAGTGGAATGAAGCTCCTCGCCCCCTCCGCCAATACGGCAATGATCCAAAATCCGATGATTCAAGCCTCTCTTAAAATGCTCGCCATTGCTAACTATGAGGTCATTTCGACCCAAACGAAAGAGTTGGCGTGTGAAACGGTTGGGGATGGGGCGATGGCGGAGCCAATAGAGATTTTCTGGAATACGGCACGCATCCTCCTCAAAAACGATTTTTGGTCCGATCGTCGTTGTATCGTCACAGGTGGTGGTACGATTGAGCGACTGGATGATGTTCGTATGATTAGCAATTTTTCCAGTGGCAAGATGGCATCAGCGATGGCAACAGCATTGTATCTTCGTGGTGCAGATGTCAACCTTATCGCCACACGATTTGAGAACGATCTTCCCAATACTCTCCATACCATCGACGTAGAAAGCTCTGAAGAGATGGGGGAGTACCTCACCGATTCGATCCGTATCGCCAAAAAAGGGAAACTCTCCAAACCCTCTCTTATCCACGATGAGCCTATTGGATTGATCCAAAAAGTCCCCTTTTTGTTTATGGCAGCAGCGGTAAGTGATTATATCCCCTCTCATCCTCAAAACGGTAAGCTCAAAAAAGAGATGCTGGGGGAAAACTGGACGATAGAGATGAAACAAAACATCGACCTCCTCTCCTCTCTGAACAAAGAGGGGATTAAAACGGTAGCTTTTAAAGCGGAGATGGATCCAAACGTAGCCACCCAAAACGGACACAATCTTCTTACTACCAAAAAAGTCGATGCCGTCTGTCTCAATATCATCAACAATAGTAACCCTTTTGGAAGCGACACCAACCAAATCGATTTTATTACCGCTACTACGAATACCACTATCCCCAAAGGGGACAAACTCTCCGTTGCCCTTGCTATCCTCGATCAAGCGTGCACCTTATGAATAACCTCCCCTCTCATATCGCCATTATTATGGATGGTAATGGACGATGGGCAAAAGCACAAGGTAAAAATCGAACCTTTGGGCATGAAAAAGGGGCAGAGACGGTACGTGCTATTACCACCTATTGTTCCCAACATCCCCAGATCAAACACTTAACCCTCTATGCTTTTAGTACCGAAAATTGGAAACGCCCCAAACTCGAAGTAGAATTTTTGATGAAACTCCTTGAGCGTTATTTTAAAAAAGAGCTCCCCTTATATCTTGAAAATAATATCCAATTTCTCCCTATTGGTAATCTCTCTTCTTTCTCACCATCGTTACAAAAAACCATTCTCAATGTCTGTGAAGCAACAGCGCATTGTACGGGATTGGTTCAGAGTTTAGCCCTCAACTATGGGGGAAAAGATGAAATTATCCGTGCGGCTCAAAAGCTTCACGAAGCCAATATCTCCATTACCGAAACTTCCCTTTCCCAAGCTCTTGATTGTACCCAAGAGGTGGATATTCTCATCCGAACAGGGGGGGATCATCGGATTTCCAATTTTTTACTGTGGCAAAGTGCTTATGCTGAACTCTTTTTCACCAATACCCTATGGCCGGAATTTAAGAGTGATGAACTTGAAAAAATCCTTTCAAAGTTTCAAAAAGTTGAACGACGCTTTGGAGGGCTGAACTAATGGAATGGATTTTAATTTTTATATTGGGTGTGGCGATTGGTTCATTTATGAATGTCCTGATCTTACGTACCCCAATAGATGAATCGGTCTCTTTTCCTGCATCGCATTGTATGAGCTGCGGTACCCCTCTTCGGGCATGGCATAATGTCCCTATTATTTCATGGCTATTTTTACGAGGGAGATGTTCCTTTTGCGGTGCCAAAATATCGATGCAATACCCACTTATCGAAACTTTAACGGGTCTAATTTTCCTCCTCACCGCCTTAAAAATGGGGATAGGGTTTCAAGCGTTTGGGATTGCGATGGTCTTTACCCTCCTTGTTGCCCTCTCCGTGATCGATTTTCGGTACAAAATGGTGCCTGATAGTATCAACCTAAGTGCCCTTACCTTTGCTATCTTTAGTGTTACCGCCTACAGTGAATTTGTCACCCATTTTACCAATGCCCTTTTGTTAGCAGGGGGATTTACCCTATTGCGTTTTTATCTCTCCTATGCCATCAAAAAAGAGGCAATGGGGGAAGCGGACATTATGATCGCCGCAACCATGGGGGCAATACTTGGGATCAAGCTTGCCCTTGTTGCTGTCTTTATCTCCGCCCTTTTGGCATTACCCGCATTACTTCTCACCAAAGATGAAAGTGAAGAGTCTCAACAGCTCCCTTTTATCCCTTTTTTGGCATTGGCAACATGGATTGTTCTTATGTTCGATACGCAAATTAGTCTCTATTTGGTCACCCTATATGGATAAACTTCGACGCTATTTATATAGCCATCTAAACGTCCTGTTTTTCTCGATTTTTATCCCCCTTTTTACAATTGCCTCAGTCATTTTTATGATCAAATTGGCAACGTTCACGGCGGTTATTCAGCTTAGCCCCTCCGAAATGGGGGAACTTTATCTATTTGTTCTTCCCGAATTGCTCTTTTACACCCTCCCCCTTGCGTTCATCGTCGCAGGGACGCTAACTCTCTATCGCCTCTCCAATGATAATGAGATGGTGGTCGTCTTTTCACTAGGGATTGCACCGACGTTTTTACTGCGGGTATTAGCGAAGCCAGCACTCCTTCTCACCTTTGTTTTATTGGTTGATTATTTAGTGGTTACCCCCTATATCAAATCAATTTCCAAGAACTTCATCCAACAAAAACAAGCCGAAGCCAAATTCAATCTCACCGCCTCCGAGTTTGGACACAATTTTGGCGACTGGATGCTCTTTATCAATAAAAGTAATGACAGTGCCCGTGCCTATGGGGATGTTGTATTATTCAATAAAAATCTCAATGAAGAGGTATTACTAATTGCCGATAAAGCCGAACTTCTCAATCAACAAGGTAATTTACAGCTCAAACTAAGCAATGGTGAGGGGTATACCTACAACATCGACACCTTCAAACGGATGCAATACAAAACCCTAATGATTAATGATGTGATGAAAAGCGATGAAACTCCCTACAGTGACACGATTAGCTATTGGACCTCCTCTTTTGATCACGACTATCGACAACGGTTGCTTACCACCAATGCACTTCTTAGTCTCTTCCCCTCCCTCTCCCTCTTTCTCATCGTTGCTATGGGAGTCGTGCATGCCCGTCATCAAAAGCGGTGGATTTATTTGTGGCTTTTTTTAAGTATCGTCACTTTTTATGCAGGGAGTATGCTTCTTCATAAACCGTTACATTTTTGGGCAATTCCCATCTTTTCAATTTTTTGGCTTGCCGTAACCTACGGATTTTATCGCCGTTTAGTAGGAAATCGCTTTTGAACCGTGTTAAAATCACCATGAGCTACAACGGCGCTGCCTTTCTGGGGTCACAACAACAGCCCACAACCCACGAAACCGTCATCGGAACCCTTCTCATCGCCCTTAAACGGCTACGTATCCACACGGCACCCAAAGGGTCAGGGCGTACCGATAGAGGGGTTCATGCTACCCATCAAGTGATGCACCTTGATCTCCCCCACTATTGGAGTGATCTGCGACGACTCACCGATATGCTCAATTTACAACTCCCCTCCTCTATTCGAATACAGCGGATTGAATTTGTTGACCATGAGTTCCACGCCCGTTACAGTGCCAAAAAGCGAACCTACCGCTATATCCTCAAAGAGGGGAAACTAAATCCTTTTGAAGACAACTTTGTCACCTTCGTCCCCTCTCTCAATCCTCACGCTATGAGTGAGGCAATACGACTTTTTGAAGGGATTCATGATTTTGAACTTTTTAAAAAAAGTGGTAACGATATGGATCATTTCACCCGTATCATTTATCGTGCTTACGCCTACGAACATAAAGGGTATTTCATCCTCGTTTTCGAAGGGAACGGTTTTTTACGTTCTCAAATTCGCCTTATGGTCGGTTTTCTACTGCGTATCTCTTCAGGCAAATCAACGAAAGAACAGCTTATAGAACAACTCAATGGGATAAAACGGCACACTACAGCCATTGCCCCTCATAATGGGTTGTATTTGACACGAATAAAGTATTAATATTTAATTTAACTGCGCTTTTTAAATACTTTAGTCACAAACACTAAACCATCTTGATACACCTTGCATTATTAATCCAATTTCGTTAAAATCGCATCACATAAAAATAACCAAAGGAAATTCAGCATGGCAAAACATCAATTTCAAACCGAAGTGTCCCAAATTTTACATCTTATGATCCACTCTCTTTATTCCAACAAAGAGATTTTTGTCCGTGAACTCGTCTCCAACAGCTCCGATGCCCTTGATAAGCTCAATATGCTTGTTCTCACTGACGATGCGTACAAAGGGGTAGCCTTTAATCCACGTATCGACATCATCCTTGATAAAGAGGCAAAAACCCTCACGATTGCCGACAGTGGTATCGGGATGAATGAAGAGGATCTTGTTGAGAACTTAGGAACCATTGCCAAATCAGGAACGAAAGCATTCTTGGAAAAACTTAGTGGCGATCAGAAAAAGGATTCGAACCTTATTGGTCAGTTCGGTGTTGGTTTCTACGCATCCTTCATGGTAGCGGACAAAGTCGAAGTTATTTCTCGTAAAGCAGGAGAAGAACAAGCGTATAAATGGTCTTCCATGGCAGGGTCTGAGTACGACCTTGAGCCAGCGCAGCGTGATAGTCACGGTACAAGCATCATCATGCACCTCAAAGACGACGAGAGCGAATTTTTAGAGACTCACCGTATCGATAGTATTATCAAAAAATACAGTAACCACATCCCCTTCCCGATTTTCATGGACAAAGAGGAGTGGGTAGCAGCTCTTGAGGGGGAAGAAAAAGGTCACAACGAAACCAAA
>JAABPY010000034.1 GCA_011391735.1 Sulfuricurvum sp.
AGTAAAATTGATAGATTCGCACTTGGATAACTATAATAAAAGATGATATTTCAGCCTCTATTTTTTTTCATTACGCCTTAATTTCTTGATATCGCTTTGTATAGTGTGAATTTTTCACCGCTTTTTCCAATAAATGGCGTAATGCGTCAGCTTCGCAAATCGGTGCATCCGTGAGAGTTGTGGAGACTGAATGGGGGAGATGTTGACGGCGAATCGTTAAGGGATCGCTACCCAGCCATAGCGCCAGATCATCCATATACCGCTCAATCCCGAAAAGTGCCTGTGGTGCCCCAAATCCGCGAAATGCCCCCGATGGAGGGGTATTCGTCGCCATTGCCCGAGCAAGCACATCAATAGCTGGAATATCATAAAGACCGCAACAGTGCAAAGCACCCCGTGAGAGGACAACAGGGGAGAGGGTACAATACGCCCCTCCGTCAATCTCAAAACGAACCGAGAGAGATTGAATTCGCCCCTCTTTATTAATCGCACCACGATAGGCTATGTGTGCAGGATGGCGTTTGGTCGTATAGGCAATATCCTCGCTTCGCCCATAAACAAGGCGGACATTTTTTTGACTTTTAAGTGCCAAAAGATAGGCGTAAGCAGCGATTAAAGAAGGGTAGTCCTCTTTTCCTCCGAATCCACCCCCTGTAGGGGTCTGCTCCACTTCGATTTTTTTTCCCGAAACGGACTCCAATGCATCGGACACATACCCAGGGCACTGCATCGATCCACTCACTTTGATTTTCCCTTCGTGATGAGTTGCTTCCATCCCCTGAGGTTCTAAGTAGAGATGCTCTTGAGCTGATGTTGTGTAAAACGCCTCAAAAATACGAAGTTGCGCAGATTCATGAAGTAAGGGGGGGGACTCTTTGTGAATATGGATCTCTTTAAAACAGTTATCCTCTCCGAAAATAGTCTCTGTTTTATGGATCGATTCATCGAGCGTCAGTACAGCAGGGAGGGGATCACATTCAACACGGATATGCTCTAACGCATTTTTTAATGTGGCTTTATCACCACACGCAATCAAAGCAACTGGCTCACCGTAAAATCGGATCTCTTTGTCGGTCAAAAACGGCTGATCTTCTATAATCCCTGGGCAGATATTCTTAGCAGGGATATCGGAGGGGTCAACGATAACAATTTTTGCCCAGTCAAATGAGGGATCATAGACGATTTTTCGAAGCGTTCCTCGCACTGTCGTACTGCGGACAACCCCTCCATACAATCCATCAAAGGGTTTATCATCCAGATAAAGGAGGGTTCCATTGACTTTTTCACGTCCATCACGACGGAGAGTATCCCGATCGTTGGAGAGGATTTTTTTTTCTTTTATTGTACACATGCAGAGATTATAGCAAATAATATCCTTTCGTCAAATCTCTTTACACTTTTTTGTTAAAATTGCTTCTAAGACACTGTGTCGTGGAGCAAGAGAGCAACATCTAAAATTTTAAAATATTAGATTTAATTCTTTATACTTCGCAAAGGTAGAGTGATGTATTCTAACGTCAAATATGTTATATTGTTTTTTTATAATCAATAAAATATAACGTCAAATTGTGACGCGTAAATTTAGAGCCTCAGACATTGGTCTGTATTATTTACGACACACCTACTTGGGTAAAGAAGAAAAAATGCTGGAAACTGTTGCACTCATCCTTATTGTCCTTTGGGTACTTGGATTCATCACTTCGTATACCATGGGAGGATTTATCCATATTCTTTTAGTTGTTGCCCTTGTGGTGCTTTTGGTTCGTGTTATTCAGGGACGTAGATTATAAATTCTTGATTGCTTTCGAACCCTTACCCTTTAAGGAAATAGTATGAACGCATTAAACATAGATTAGGGAGTAGTAATATGAAAAAAATAGTTTTAGCAGTAATGCTTGCAAGTGGATTGATGGGTGCGGATAATGTTGCCTTTATCGGGGCTAGTGTTGGTAATACCGAATTACAAAATAATGTTTCAGCCCTAGGGTATGAATCCAAAGTGGATGACAATCATTACACGGCAACATTAGGTCAGTATGTTGGTACGAACGGGAGAATCGGACTTTCGTATACGTATGTTAAACCAACCGGCAATATAAAGCATAACGACGGAGTGTCACTGGCATTTGATTTTATGCTACCAATCGTTGATAATGCCCTCTATTTATATGCTGGTCCTGTGGTTGGGTACACCCGTTTTGAAGAAGAAGCTTTAGGAATTAAGCTTGATCTTAGCGGTTTGCATTATGGGGGACAAGCGGGTGGTATTTTCCGAATTATGGATACGGTAGAAGTTGAAGGGGGGTATCGTTACCTTATTGAAACAGGAAAAGACACGATCTTAGGTGTCAATGTCGATGCCGATAAACTAAAAGTGTGGTATGTTGGTGCCAACCTTCGTTTTTAACTTTCGCAAGGTGTCCTTGAACCTTACTTTTGGTTCTCCACCTAATACATATTTATAACATATATAATTTTTTATTTATTAAATATGTTTTATTGGAGAAATACATGGTATCTGAAGTTATGGTTGATTTATTACACCGTCCCACTATCTTAGTCGTCGATGACACAAGCGACAATCTTACTCTAATGAGTGCCCTATTAAATGATATTTACAAAATCAAAGTGGCTAATAGCGGTGAAAAAGCCCTAAAGTATCTTCAAGGTGATCTCAAACCTGACCTCATTTTATTGGATATTATGATGCCGAGGCTTTCAGGATACGATATTATTCGTAGCCTTAAATCTGATCCCACAACACGTGATATACCCGTTATCTTTTTGACCGCTATGAGTGCACCTGAAGATGAAAAAAAGGGGCTTGAACTAGGAGCGGTAGATTATATTACCAAACCAATATCCCCCCCTATTCTCCTTACACGAATCAAAACGCAGCTTCAAGTCAAGGCTGCTGCTGATTTTTTGAACGATAAAAATCTTTATCTCGAAACAGAAATTACCAAGCGAACTCAAGAAATATCGGCGATACAAGATGTAACGATTTTAGCGATGGCATCACTAGCAGAAACACGTGACTTGGAGACGGGCAACCATATTAGGCGGACGCAACATTACGTCAAAGTACTCGCAGAAAAGCTCAAAACACACCCTAATTTTGGTTATTTTCTCTCCGAAACGATGATTGAAACTCTCTATAAATCGGCCCCTTTGCACGACATCGGTAAAGTGGGAATCCCCGATCGGATATTACTCAAACCAGGGAAGTTGACGTATGATGAGTTTGAGATCATGAAAACCCATACGACACAAGGTCGTGATGCCATTAAACATGCGGAGAACCAGTTGGGACTTCAAGTGGAGTTTCTCCGTATTGCCAAAGAGATTGCCTACTATCATCAAGAAAAATATGACGGTAGCGGTTATCCCACGGGTGCTAGTGGAAACGATATTCCTATCTCGGCACGATTGATGGCGCTTGCTGATGTTTATGATGCCCTTATAAGCCGTCGTGTCTATAAAGAACCGATGCTACACGATAAGGCTGTAACTATTATTATTGAAGGGAGAGGAAAACATTTTGACCCTGACATCGTCGATGCTTTTTTAACCCTACAAGAAGATTTTCAAGCTATTGCGGAGCGTTTTATCGACAATGAATCGGATATCAGTGCAAAAGTGGAACAATTAAATGCTCTGCACAAAACCCCAAATGAGGAAAATACCAATGTTTAAATCAATGATTTTTTTAGAAAAAATAGGGCTAAATATCAAATTGTTACTGGTGATGGGACTTGGAATTCTTCTCGCATTAGTGATTGGATTTCAAAGTATTTATACGATGAGTAAATTGGCAAATCTTCAAAGCAATATGTACAATATGCATCTCGTGGGCATTACCCATCTTCAAATGGTGGCAGAAGGGATGAGTCAAATAGCGCAGGGGCTTCGTCAAATGGTACGTGCTACCGATGCTGCAGAACTCCATACGGCGAAAAATCTCCTTACCTCTTCGCAAAAAAAGATAAAAGAGGAGTCACTCATCTCCCATGAACATCTTCTTGGTGCCACCGCCAAAGCCAAAATGTCACGCTTTGATTTTCTGTTTGATTCGTATGCTAAAAATGTTGACCGTGCCGTTATTTTACAATCCAAAGATAACACTAATGCAGCACACTACATTTTAAGCGATGAGTTTAAAGAGAGTGCGGATGAGGCGAACGATGCCGTTATAGAGATGATTAGGCTCAAAGAAGATGATGCTAAAATAGCAATGCAGCAAAGCATTGTCATAATCGAGAATGCACAAAAAACCTCTTTATGGCTATTATTTTTTGGGTTGATTATTGGTAGTGTATTAGGGCATGCGGTATCGGTATCCATTCGTAGACCATTGAACCAATTGGGGGAAAAAATCGAAAATCTCGCAAAAGGAGAGCTCGAAGTAACGATCCCCTATACCGATTATCACAACGAAATAGGACAAATGGCTTCGTCTGTATTGGTTCTTCAACAAGGGGCTATAAGTTTGAAAAATGAGTATTGGATCAAAGAAAAAATAGCCCTCATCCATCGCAGTGTTCAATCCGCCACATCATACGAAGCATTCGCTGACCTATTCTCAAGTGCCCTTGCACCGATAATGGGGCTTGTATATGCTTCCCTTTATCGCCTCGATAATGATGAAACTAGCTTAAAACGTATCGGCGGGTTTGGAGGGGACAACGAAGCGCTTGAGAAACAAACATTTAAAGAGGGTGAAGGGCTGGTTTCTCAAGCATTGAAAGAGCAAAAAAGCATCACCGTATCACTTAGAGATCAAGAACCTTTCGAAGTGATAACCGGTTTAGGCAAACTACAACTACGCACCCTCATAATATCGCCCATCAAAAATCGCGAT
>JAABPY010000035.1 GCA_011391735.1 Sulfuricurvum sp.
AATTACAACGGTTATTTTGTATTTGATTGCTCAAATGGTCGGTGCAGGTAAATTGATCCAACTGTTGTTCGGACTCGATTACGAAGTAGCGGTTATTTTGGTGGGTGTCTTGATGATCCTTTATGTCACTTTTGGTGGTATGTTGGCGACGACATGGGTACAGATCATCAAAGCATTCTTATTGCTTGCAGGGGCAACGTTTATGGCGGTTGCGGTTATGGCACATTATAACTTCAATTTTGAATCGTTATTTGCAACGGCAGTACAAATGAAAGATGTCAGTATCATGGCGCCAGGGAAATTGGTCAGTGATCCCATTTCGGCAATCTCTTTGGGTGTTGCGTTGATGTTCGGAACGGCGGGACTTCCTCATATCTTGATGCGCTTTTTTACCGTCAATGATGCAAAAGAGGCACGTAAATCGGTATTTTATGCAACAGGGTTTATCGGGTATTTTTATATCTTGACCTTCATCATTGGTTTTGGTGCGATTGTTATGGTCTTCCAAAACCCTCAGTATCTTGATTTGGCGAAACAAGCGGTTGATGGCGGTTACCCAATCCTCGGTGGCGACAATATGGCGGCAATTCACTTGAGTCATGCAGTAGGTGGAGACTTCTTCCTTGGATTTATCTCCGCCGTAGCGTTTGCAACGATCCTAGCGGTTGTTTCAGGGTTGACACTAGCAGGGGCTTCGGCGATCTCTCATGACCTTTATGCTAGCGTTATCCGCAAGGGCAAATCTGATGGTTTGATGGAGATGAAAGTTTCTAAAATAGCGACAGTTGTTTTGGGAATTATCGCTATCTTCTTGGGGATTACGTTTGAAGATCAAAATATTGCGTTCATGGTTGGATTGGCGTTTGCAATTGCTGCAAGTGCAAACTTCCCGATTTTGTTCCTCTCTATGTATTGGTCAAAACTTACAACTCGTGGTGCATTAATTGGTGGTTCATTAGGTCTTTTGACCGCTGCTGTTTTAGTGGTGCTAGGACCTACCGTATGGGTCGATGTTCTTGGAAATGCAGAGGCGATTTTTCCCTATAAATACCCCGCTCTTTTCTCGGTGAGTGCAGCATTTATCGGTATTTGGTTCTTCTCTATTACCGATAGTAGTGAATCTGCGGCTAAAGAGCGTGAAGCATTTGAGGCACAATATATCCGTTCTCAAACAGGTATCGGCGCTGAGGGTGCCGTGGAGCATTAATCTATGAGCCTATTTGACCAAAAAGCGTTATTAATGTCGATCCACCCTTTTGACCTTTTGGGGGAGAGGATGATTGAGCAACTTATGACGCACATGGACATTGCTTATTATCCCAAGGAGACGGTTTTAATCGCTCCAAGGGTTCGGGCACAATTTCTCACGATCATTATCAAGGGAATTGTCAATGAAACGATTGAGGGGGAACTCCAAAATATTTATTCTGAACGTGACAGCTTTGATGCCAATGCTCTTATCTACGGGAACAGTGAGAGCACCTTTATTGTTGCCGAAGATCTTATCTGTTACGAACTTCCCAAAGAGTCTTTCCTTAATCTCCTCCAAGATGTAGAGTCGTTCCAAAACTACTTTATGAAAGATTTTATCACCAAGCATCAACATCTCAAAGAGCGACAAAACCAAAATGAGTTAACCCCTTTTATGGTTTCTCGTGTTGATGAGATTTACTTGCATGAGCCCTGTTTTGTCGATGCAACAATGCCGATCAAAGAGTCCGTACAAAAAATGACAAATGAAAATGCAAATGTACTTTTGGTGCGTGGTGGATCATCAATAGGGATAGTCACCGATACCAATTTACGTGAAAAGGTTCTCTTAAGTGATAAAAGCAGTAATGACCCTATTGCTGATATTGCAACGTATGGGTTGATTACGATTGAGCGAAGCGATTTTCTCTTTAACGCCTTGCTCCTTTTTACGAAACACAACGTCAAACGTCTTATTGTAATGGAGAATGACAAAATTATTGGTATTTTGGAACAGCTTGATTTATTGAGCCATTTTGCTAGCCATACCCATCTCATTGCCACCTCTATCGAGCGTGCACTCACTATCGATGAACTACAAAGTGCGGGGCGATCGTTGACCTATTTAGTCCGCTCTCTCACGACCAAAGGGGTTCGACTTCGGTATGTATCCAAGCTAGTGAGTGAACTCAATGCAAAGCTTTATCGTAAAGTGTTTGAGATGGTTCTCCCTCAAACTTTACAGGCACAATGTGCACTGATTGTTATGGGAAGTGAGGGGAGAGGGGAACAGATATTACGAACAGATCAGGATAATGGTCTAATCCTTCGTGATGGCGAAGACGAGGCTCTCTATGCGCCCTATATGATCCAATTGAACGACTATCTTTTACAGTTAGGATTTCCCAAATGTACGGGTAACGTGATGGCAAGTAATTCCTACTGGCGCAATAGTGTTACAGGGTATAAAAAACGCATTAGTGAGTGGATAGATACCTTTAACGAGGAGGCATTAATGGGATTGTCTATTTTTCTTGATGCCTCGTGTGTGGCAGGGGATGTAAGCCTTTTAGAAGAGTGTCGTGATTATTTGTTTAACCATTTTGAGGGGCGAAGTGATATATTGGCACACGCCACCAAAGCTGTTTTAGCCTTTGAAACACCCCTGAGTCTCTTTTCGGGTTTTGTATTGGGTAGAGGTGAACACGAAAGTGAATTTGATATCAAAAAAGGGGGAATTTTTGCCATTGTTCATGGTATTCGGATTTTGGCACTGGAGTACACGATTACACACACAAATACAACCCAACGGATCAAAGAACTCAATAACCGTGGAGTGTTTGAGAAGAAATTTGCACGTGAGCTGATTGAAGCGTATGACACATTATTAAGTATCCGTTTAGCTTTCATCCTCTCTCAGAAGTCGGAGGGAAGTGCGCAAAATTACGTTAATCCCAAACTGCTAACGAAAGCACAAAGAGATCTGCTCAAAGATGCGTTTAAAATTGTCAATACCTTTAAAAAATTCCTCACCTACCATTTTCATTTGGGAATGGTGGTGTGATGTTGGATTCTCTCTTTCGCCGTTGGAACTTACGTAGTTTGAGAGATGAAAACTACAGAGGGCTTTTTGAACCCTATCATGGCGATGAAGTGGTCGTCTTTGATACCGAAACAACGGGGTTGAATACGAAAAAAGATGCGGTGTTAAGTATCGGAGCGGTCAAGGTGAAGGGGAACAGAATTCTTACCTCTCAAAGTTTTGAGGTTTTTTTGAAGCCCTCCAAAGAGATTAGCGTGGAGAGTATCAAAATCCACCATATTCGCCCCTGTGATTTAGAAGATGCACTCCAGCCGTTGGAGGCTATGGAAAAGTTCTTAGCATTTATCGGTAATCGTCCCCTTGTTGGGTATTATTTGGAGTTTGATGTGGCAATGATAAACCGCCTCATAAAGCCGTGGATAGGGGTTGGCCTCCCCAATCAACAAATTGAGATTTCTGGGCTATATTTTGATAAAAAAATTGCTTTGATTCCACAAGGAAATATTGATTTACGCTTTGATACAATCCTCACAGCGTTGAACATTCCAAGAATGGGACAGCATAACGCGTTGAATGACGCAATTATGACCGCAATGGTCTATATTAAATTACAACAACCATTTAAACACCACTAAGGAGCATTCATTATGAACGATAACGTAAAACCAACTTTTCAACCCAATAGAGAGTTTGCTAAGCAAGCTCGTATTAAAAACATGTGTGAATATAATGATTTACAACGTTGGGCGCATGAGGATTATGAGGGATTTTGGGGACATTTTGCCAATGAAAAAATCGATTGGTTCTCACCATTTACCCAAGTTCTTGATGAGAGTAATGCCCCGTTTTACCAATGGTTTTCAAACGGTAAACTTAATGTTGCCCACCAATGTATCGACCGACATTTAGCCTCTCGCAAAAACAAAGCGGCGATTATTTTTGAGGGGGATCGTGGGGATAAACAAATTATCACCTATTTGGAGCTCTACTACAACGTCAATAAATTTGCCAACCTTCTCAAAAACGAGTTTCATGTCAAAAAAGGGGATCGTGTTGTTATTTATATGCCAATGATTCCCGAAGCGGCATACGCAATGTTGGCATGTGCTCGTATTGGTGCTATTCACTCCATCGTATTTGGCGGATTTTCAGCAGAAGCTCTGAAAGATCGTATCGAAGATGCTGCTGCAAAAGTGGTAATTACTGCCGATGGTGCCTATCGCAAAGATAAACCATACATGCTCAAACCAGTAGTCGACCAAGCGATCGATGAGAACTCTCCAGTTGAGAAAGTTCTCGTGGTAGAGCGAAATAATGAAGATATTACGTGGGTAGCAGGACGTGATTACTCCTACAATGAACTTATCAAAAACCAATCCAGTAAATGTGAAGCGGAAGTAATGGATGCCGAAGATCCCCTTTTTCTCCTCTATACTTCAGGCTCTACGGGTAAACCAAAAGGGGTTCAGCACAATAGTGCTGGATATATCCTTTGGGCGCAAATGACGATGGAATGGGTATTTGATGTCAAAGAAAACGACACCTACTGGTGTACGGCAGATGTCGGCTGGATTACGGGACATACCTATATCGTTTACGGCCCGTTAGCAATGGGGGCAACGACGGTCATGTTCGAGGGGGTACCGACTTATCCCGATGCAGGACGCCCGTGGAAAATGGTAGAAGAGTATAAAATCAACCAATTTTATACTGCTCCAACGGCGATTCGTGTTCTTCACAAAATGGGGGAAGAGGAACCAGCGAAATACGATCTTAGCAGCCTAAAAGTTCTCGGAACTGTCGGTGAGCCAATTGATCCTCCTG
>JAABPY010000036.1 GCA_011391735.1 Sulfuricurvum sp.
CGCAGATAATATTCGATATAATAAATTAGAAGTATTTTAGCATAGTTTAGATGACAGCAACAATTTCCGCAAGTAGCCCACCAAAAAAAAGAAAAGAATCTATAAATATGTTATTATATTGGAATGTATTCCACAAAAGGACTTGTATTTATGGATTCCATTCTCTTAGAAGATAACCCCCATTGGGATATACTGGACGCTTATCGTGCATACATACCCCGTCAAAAACTTTCTCTTGCCCTTGTTTTTATGAATGCAAAAGAGGTAATAGCAATTTTGGGAGCCCGACGGGTGGGGAAAAGTTCACTGGCACGGCTGATAATACACTCTCTCTTATCGACAACAAATCCCAAAAATATCTTTTTTATCAATCTTGAGAAACCCTCCTTTATCCCCTACAAAAATGATGCAACCTATTTGGATACGATTTTTGAAAATTATCTCAAAATTGCGCAGCCCGATATGGATCAACGCATTTATCTCTTTTTAGACGAAGTACAAATATTTTCCAACTGGGAAGTATTTGTAAAATCCCGTTATGAAAACAGCAACATCAAATTCATCGTCACAGGTTCCAACTCATCGCTCCTCTCCTCGTCGTACGCAACAATGCTGACGGGTCGCGTTCTCAAACTAACCCTTGATTCATTCAATTTCAGTGAATTTCTAACCTATAAAACAATTCCTCATGCAACCCGAATGGAACTTGCCCGCAACAAAATCGCTATCAAACGATCCGTCGATGAATATCTCAAGTGGGGCGGATACTATTCTGTTTTTTCCAATGAAAATGAGACCCTCAAAAAGGAGTATCTCAAAAATATTGCCGAAGACATCATCCTCAAAGACATCGTCCCCCGCTACAGCATCAAAAACAGTGCTGCAATACGCGATTTGTTTTATTACATCGTATCGAATGCGACCTCTACAATAAATTACGCATCATTGGGAAAAAAACTCTCAATGGATCCAAAAACCGTTAAAGAATATGTCGACTATTTCGAGGATAATTTTCTCATCCGACGCATCAGCCGTCATCATACTAAACTAACCGCCGTGATCAATTCGCCAAAAAAAGTCTACCTCAGTGACAATGGTTTTTTAAATCTTGGAATTTCACCTGATCGAAATCAGGGTGCTATGCTCGAAAATGCCGCTTGCAACCATTGGCGTGAAAAAGAGATCACCTATCTTCTGGAAAACAAAGAGTGCGATTTTTACGCCAATGGTAAACTCTACCAGATTTCTTATACCATAATAAATGAAAAAACCCGTAAGCGTGAAGTCGATGCACTGAAGTTCTTTATGGAGGAATTAAATCTTAACGAAGGGTATCTCATCACCTACGATACCCATGAAACCCTAACACTAGGGGATAAAACCATTCATATTGAATGTATCGAAGAGTTTTTGCTCTCTTGAAGTTAGCGCAAATAAAACTCAATGCTATAACGCAAATCCTCATCCATGTCCATCAAACTCCCTAACATCCATTGTAAATACATAGGATCTTTGAGAGCAACGGTTTCAATCCGCTTTTTGGCGTATTTCCCAAAAGGGAGCCTAGAGAGGAGCAGTCGGCTTTGGGAAAGTGAAATCAATTCCTCTTCCTCCGCCATCTCCAAAAGATATTCATAAATCATCTTGACATGCAGTGCATCACTAAGGGCATGATGGGGAAAAATTTCAACGCCATGTTTCTCGAAGAATTCCCCCTCGGTACGATAGAGTCGCAGTTCATAGCGCAAGAATTGCAAACTGTACCCCTCTAAATCATCCATCAACGCCTTGGAACATTTAAGGGTATCGATCACGCCCCCCTGCCATGTCACCCCCTCTTTTTGTAGCATTGCCAAATCAAACGGGGCATTATGGGAGATCAATATATTCTCAACACTATTGAGCTCTTTGAGCTTTAGTTCACTGTGTGAAAGGGCAAAAACGGGTGATTCTTTGAGCATCTCATTGGTGATATGGTGGATAGCACTCGCACTAGGGGGGACTTTTTTCAAGGGGTTGATTAACTCATAATGGATTTCATCACCATAGACAAAACCAAGGGAACAAAGGCGATCACTTATCTCTAACCCTGTTGTTTCACACTCCAAAAAAACCAACATAGTAACTCATTCCTCAAAATATCGTAATTTTAACAACATTACCTTATAATAACGGACTTTTTTACTTTGGGAATTTTCATGGACTATCTACAAATTCAAGGCCCTACAACACTAAACGGAACCGTTACTATTTCAGGGGCAAAAAATGCAGCATTGCCCCTTATCACCCTCACCTTATTGGCTCACAACAAAGTGACCCTTACCAACACCCCCGAAGTGGCAGATATCAAAACCCTTCTAAAACTTCTTGAAAATTTGGGAGCAACACAAACCCTTAAAAATCATGTTTTAGAGCTTGATACTTCAACGGTGAACCACACGATGGCGAACTATGACATTGTCAAAACCATGCGTGCTTCTATCCTTGTTCTAGGACCTCTACTTGCTCGTTTTGGACATTGTGAAGTTTCCCTTCCAGGGGGATGCGCTATTGGTCAACGCCCTATTGATCTTCACCTCAAAGCATTAGAACAAATGGGAGCCAAGATCACTATCCACGCAGGGTACGTCAATGCCGTTGCCCCCAATGGTCTTCAAGGTGCCCACATCATCTTCGATAAAATTACCGTCACAGGAACCGCCAATATCGTTATGGCAGCAGCACTAGCTCATGGGAAAACAGTATTGGTGAACTGTGCCAAAGAACCCGAAGTTGTCCAACTGTGTGAGATCCTCCGTGATAGCGGTATTGACATTCGCGGTATCGGAACGTCTGAACTAACGATTATGGGTACAGGGGGGAAAACGATTGATATGGTTGATTTTGAGATTATCCCCGATCGTATTGAAGCAGGGACCTATTTATGTGCAGCAGCTATTACCAACTCCACCATTACCTTGGACAACGTACGCCACGATCATCTTGATGCCGTAACCGCTAAACTTGAACAAATGGGATGTAAAATCGATATTACTGATTCAACAATGACGATACACCCAGCCCAAAAACTCAAACATGTTGAGCTCATCACCCAAGAGTACCCTGCTTTTCCTACCGATATGCAAGCGCAATTTTTAGCCCTTGCAACATTGGCAGAGGGGACGAGTATTATTGAAGAGCGATTGTTTGAAAATCGTTTTATGCATGTCAGTGAACTTCAGCGGTTAGGTGCCGATATTAGGCTCAATGGACATACAGCAATGGTAATGGGGGGAACCCCTCTTTTTGGAGCCGATATTATGGCAACCGATTTAAGAGCATCAAGCGCATTGGTACTAGCAGCAATGGCAGCAGAGGGGACGACTAACGTTCACCGCATTTATCACTTGGATCGCGGATATGAAGACTTAGAGGGGAAATTACGCCTATTAGGGGCTAAGATAGAGAGGCTTAAAGAATAAGGCACGCAAGGTGGATATACTAGAAAATCTTAGTGCATCACAAAAAGAAGAACTATTCAAACAGTTAAAAGTTTCTTGGACGTATACTTCTAATGCGATAGAGGGTAATACTCTATCCTTAGGCGATACTGCATTTGTTATCGAATATGGGCTCACTATCAAAGGTAAACCTCTTCGAGACCATAATGAGATTATAGGTCATGCCGTATTAACCGACCCATACCCCACCTTATGGGACTTTTTTTCAAAGAGTTTGGTGACATCTCCAAACCCCTCACGACCTTTGATGAATGTGTTCAATCTTACACCGATATGCATATTGCTTTTAGCTCTATCCACCCTTTTTTCGACGGTAACGGTCGCCTAGCTCGCCTAATAGCCAATATCCCATTGCTAAAAAACGGATTTTTACCCATTATCATTAGCAACGAAGATAGACAAGAATACATCGAATTATTGTCTACCTATAATCTCAATGCTCCCAAACTTGACGGCACTTCATTATCTCTCGTCGAAAAAAATAGCGATTATGACAGAGTGTTGGTATTTTTCAAAGATCAGTATAAAAATAGTCAAATATTATTGGATGAGCTTAGAAATAGTAGGCCGTAAATTTTCTCTCGTTCGAGAATATGTTTTTGGATTCCGTGACTGTTCTTTGATGGTTGCACCCAGATCACCTCAAGGCTTGGGCGTCCCGTCATACCCTGCTTGACATGGTATCTATCCCCATTTCATATTTTAATTCAGTTTGTTTCTATTTCTTCCGATCACCTAAATTTAACATTTAACGCCTCGTATGTTGGTGTCGCTGTCTTTGTAGTCGGTTAAGCGGATGAATGTGGGCATTAGTTTGTCTCCTGCGGGATAATTCCCAAAATTATTTTTATTTGATTCCATTGGAGTTGCTTAGTTTGATCTTCTGCTACCCCAAATCCCATCTCATCTTCACATAATGTTCTATCTTGATTTTGTATAACTTGAACAAACAATGCTTTTTGTATTTGATTTTTCTGTATGTACTGCCTAAAAAGTTCGACTTTTTCATTTTGTAAATTACTATTTTCCATCAAAAAATCAAAGTAATGACAAGCAATCATAATGCGTTTTTTTGGATTATTAAATGCGCTATATAAAAGACTACCCATCCCATTATACAAGCTATTAATATACTCAGCCAAAGCTTGATTTGCTTGAAAATTAGGCGTAATGAAAAAAAATAGAGGCTGAAACCCTTAGGAAACATCGGTACCATGGTGCTTTGTAAAGGATTATCTACA
>JAABPY010000054.1 GCA_011391735.1 Sulfuricurvum sp.
TAGAGCCTTATGATTACGGTATGGTCACAAAAACTGTTAATAAACAGTCCGATCATTTTTTTCTTGCCATTTCTCGAACAGTTTTTTCGTTTCTTCACCATCCAGCGGACGTAAATCAAGGGCGTGTTCAGGATTTCGGATCATCGTATAAAATTTTGCATCATCAAACCCCCCTATTGCCGCATCTTCCATGGATGCACCATAATAGACGATAGAAATACGTGCCCAAAAAATTGCCCCCATGCACATGGGGCAGGGGTAACAGGTCGTGTAGAGGGTGCAGTCGGAGAGATCAAAACGTCCTAAGAGATGGGAGGCTTTGCGGAGGGCATTGATTTCGGCGTGGGCGGTAGGGTCGTTGGTTTTTAGTACCTCATTATGGGAGCGGGCTACTATTTCTCCATTGCAAACGATAACGGCACCAAAAGGTCCCCCCTCGTTGTGATCCATCCCTAAAATCGCTTCGTTATAAGCGATATCCATCCATTGAGTCATTTTTTTTGAGAGAGACACGCTGGTGCCAAAAGCTCAGGACGATACTCAAAGTGCATGGTGTCGTAGTGATACCATCGCCCCCCCCAGATAAATCCATGTTTTTCGAAAATACGGACAATTGACATGGGCATCGTATTGCGGTATCCGATGTGGGCTGTCTCGGAAGGGGCTTCATCTTTCCAATATTGGGTTTTGGTAGGGGCTAGATCAATAGCAATCCCGAAACTGTGCATCGAGAGGCGGTCGGTGTCTTTGATAACACGATAGCAGTAGGTGGTTGCCCCTTGCGCCCATATCCGCTCATTTTTGGGAAGTTTGGCGATCTCTTGACCAATGGCGTAGAGCTTTTTATCGACACCGCCTACTTTGTTGACAGGAAGCTTGATGGAGCCTTTTAGGGTTGGCCACTGTATTGTGACGAGATTTTTTTCAATCGCTTTTTGATCTTTGCCGTAGAGGGCTTGGAAAAAGGGTTGGTAGCGTAATCGCCCTGGATCGAAGAGATAGGAGGGCGGGGTATCAATTCCCCCCGCATCATACGCTTGGCTAAGCTGCATTTCCAGATCAGTATTGTTGATCTTTTCGTCCCACGTCGTTTTTGGTAAAGTCGTTTTGTAGGGGAGCGAAGTGCCGTTTTGTAATACGATAGTGGTTTCATCCGCTGATGGGATAAGATCACCGTACCCTTGGGTGTAACATTGTGGTGTTGCGTGTAGCCAGAGGGCAAATGCCCCTAATAATAACCCTACTACTTTCATCCTAATATCCCTCTTTTTGTTTGTGAAAGTATACCATCCCCTCATCATTCTAATCGTTAAAACGGTATAATAAAATAAGAATAAAATAAGGGGTATGATGATGTTTTTTCCCACACTTGGGCTTATTGCGACGACGGATATTATTTCGGTTGATATTCATGAAACGGTTGAGGTGGCATTGGACACCATGCGTCGCCATAATCATCGTAGCATCGTGGTTCAAAACGGGACTCTCTTTTATATTATCACGACCAAAGATATGATTACCCTGAAAATGGATGGGGTTGCTTTTTCTACCCCCTTATCTCAAATCCCCCTTCGCATCCTCCCTTTGATTGATAAAGAGAGCAGTGTTATTAGTGCGCTCAATCTCACCAATGAAATGGATGAACATATTTGTGTCTGCAATGAGGATGGAACCCTTTATGGATTGATTACAAATAGTGATATTATTTCCAGTGTTGATCCACAGATTATTATGGAAAGTTTACAGATTGGGACGATTTTCGATAAAAAATATGGCTTTAAGAGTTGCCCCCCTGATGAGCAGATGCACGAGATTCTCCTTCATCTCAAAGATGCCCCTAATGATTGTGTGATTGTTTTAGAAGAGAACCTTCCCGTTGGGATTTTGACCTCGAAAGATTTGTTGGGGCTTATCTCTGAGGTGGCATGCGGTTCGCGAAAAGTATCAGAGGTGATGTCTTCTCCTATTGAGACGATGAACATCAAAGACTCTATTAGTGATGCGCTACTGTTTATCAAAGCGCGCCACTACAAGCGTATTGTGGTCGTGGATGATACAGGGTGCGTGATGGGAATTGTTACCCAACAGGATTTGATTTCACGTACCTATCTCAAGTGGTCTCAATTGGTGAATGAACATTTTCACCAGTTTGAAGAACTGACCCAGATTTTGCAGCAACGCAATCGCCACCTCACGACGCTAGCAACGAAAGATGCCCTAACGGGAGTCCATAACCGTCACCTTTTTACCGAACTATTCGACAAAGAGCTCTCCTCGATGGTGCGCTATAAAACTCGTTTGGCATTGATTATGATGGATTTGGACTTTTTTAAACGGGTGAATGATACGTATGGGCATAATATTGGGGATTATGTCCTTAAAACCGCTGCTCATATTGTGAAAACCGCTGTTCGTGAGTGCGATTTGTTGGCACGATGGGGGGGTGAAGAGTTCGTTTTGCTCCTCCCCAATTCAGGGTGCCAAGAGGCGTATATGGCAGCGGAGAAAATTCGCAAAGCCCTTGAAGCGTTTTGTTTTGATGAGGTAGGGCAAGTAACGTGCAGTTTGGGAATTACCGAAGTAGTTGCGGGGGATACCCTCGAAAGCGCTATTGATCGAGCCGATGCGGCATTGTATCGTGCCAAAGGTTCTGGACGAAACCAAACGATTACCTGTGAGACACGATTATGAAGAGTGTAACCCTTAAATCGATCCTCTCTGCGACCACGGTTTCATTAACCTTGGATAAATCGGTTGCGGATGCGTTGGCGTTAATGGAGAAGAAGGGGATTAGCTCCATTGTGATTGTCCGTGATGATTGCCCTGTTGGGATTTTTACGGAACATGATGCCTTGCGTGTTGTTGCGGAAAAGATGGATACCGTTATGGGATTATCGGAGATGATGACCCATGAACCGCTATGTGTTGAGGAGACGATGCCCCTACATGATGCGTATGCTTTGATGGATGATAAAGAGTATCGTCATTTGGTTGTTATCGATGAATCGGGGCGTTTTAAGGGCGTTGTGACGGAGGGGGATTTTCTTCGCCATCTTGGGTTGGAATATTTGACAAAATCGAAAATAGTTGCCGATACGATGACCAATGCTCCATTGATTGTGGAGTTGAAAATGGCTCTTACTCAAGCGGCAACATTGATGAAGAACCACCAATGTGATTATGCCCTTGTCCTTGATGGGGCTTGTCCTATTGGGATGGTGACGGAGAGGGATATTGTCCATCGATGTGCGCAGGGGGGGGATAATCTAGGGGATGAGATCGTAGAAGATCTATGTCACAGAGACATTCACTTTATTCAAAAAGGGGCAGAACTTCATTACGCTATCTCGATGATGGAGCAGCACGGTGTTCATCAATTGGTCGTGGTGGAGGGTGAGGATACGTTTTCAGGAGTCATCTCCCGTCATGATATTCTTCATGCAATTCACGGTGCTTATTTTGAACATTTAATTCGGGTTATCGATCACAAGAGTCTGGAAATAGCGAAGATTAAAAAGGATAAAAAAGAGCTGCTAAAATTGGAAAAAGAGCTTCGAGAAGGTCAAAATAAATGGGAAAAGCAAACGAACTTCTTACGAGCACTTTTGGACAATATCCCCGATCTTGTTTTTTCCAAAGATACAAACGGTGCATATATGGCGTGTAATGCGATATTTGAACGTTTCTTTGGGGCAAAAGAGTCTGAAATTGTTGGAAAAACGGATTTTGATTTTGTCGATGCACCCTTGGCACAATTTTTTCGTGATAATGATGAAGAGACCCTCCGCTTAGGGAAACCTCGTATTAATGAGGAGCTTTTGGTCTTTGCGGATGGGAGTTATGAGGGGACATTTGAGGTGGCAAAAACCCCTATGTATGACAGTATGGGCAATGTCTACGGATTGTTGGGGATTTCTCGTGATATTAGTGAACGTAAACGTAAAGATGAAGAGATTGCCAAGTTACAGGCATTGGCGCAAATTGGAACGTGGGAATGGAATATCCAAAACGACAGGTTTAGCGGAAGCCATGAAGCATATCGTATTTTTGATTTGGAAGAAGGTACGCCACTTGGATTGAACGATTTGTTGAATCGTTTTGTTCCCGAAGATCGAGAGAGGGTTCGAAATCGTTTGACCAATTATGCGTTGATTGAATCTCAAATGGGATCCCTTTACCGTATTCAAACGACGACAGAAATACGATGGATTAAAACGCATACCGAATTTTATTTTGACGAAGCGCATCGTCCGATCAAAGCGATTGGAATTCTCGAAGATGTGACCCAACGGGTACGATACGAAGAGCAGTTGGAGCTGTTAGCCAATTATGATCCGTTAACAGGGTTGGCAAATCGTATCCTTTTTGCGTCCCATTTACACAGTGCTATCGAGAAGGCGAAACGGCATAACACCCAAATTTCACTTCTAATGTTTGACCTAGATCGGTTCAAAGACATCAACGACAGTTTTGGACACAGTGCAGGGGATGAGTTGCTTCAACAAGTGGCGCAACGGTTGGAGTCGAGATTACGTGAGGGGGATATTATTAGCCGTTTGGGGGGAGATGAGTTTGCGGTTCTTTTGGACTATCTTCCTCGCCCCGAAGATGCAGGTCGTATTGCCAAAGAGATGATCGAGGCATTGAGTACCCCGTATAAACTCATCGGTGGTGCAGTCGTGCATGTGGGGATGAGTGTCGGAATTGTCCTCTTTCCCGATCACGGAGAAAATGAGTCCGAGTTACTTCAGCATGCGGATGCAGCATTGTACAAAGCCAAAGGGGAAGGGAGAGGAATCTATCGCTATTACAGTGATGAGCTAACCGATTTGGCACGCCGTCGAATCGAGTGTGAAACCCAATTGCGTCGAGCGATTGCACACCATGAATTTGAAGTCTATTATCAGCCACAAGTACATATTGCGACGGGACGGATTGTGGGGGCAGAAGCGTTGATCCGTTGGAACGATCCCCTGCGGGGATTGGTCTCACCTGTAGAGTTTATCCCTCTTGCCGAAGAGACAGGTCTCATCGGAGCAATCGGTGAATGGGTGCTCAATGAGACGTGCCGACAGGGGAAAGTTTGGCTGGATCAAGGACATCGACTGACATTAGCGGTCAATCTCTCCGCCCATCAAGTACGCCACCAAAATATTCCCAAAATGGTCGAAGCTGCCCTTAAGAAAACAGGGTATTCTGCGGAGAAGCTTGAACTAGAGATTACCGAAAGTGCCTTGATGCAACGCGAAGAGGAGACGGTGGCGATGCTTCATATTTTACGTGCAATGGGGATACGACTGGCGATTGATGATTTTGGTACGGGATACTCCTCCCTCTCGTATTTGAAGCGGTTCCCCATAGATGTCCTCAAAATTGATAAAAGTTTTGTGGACGATCTCCCCTTTGAAGCGGATGATATGGCAATCGTTACGGCAATTATTGCCATGGGGCAGGCATTAGGGTTTCAGATACTCGCAGAGGGGACTGAACGTATTGAACAAATTGATTTTTTGAGAGAGAAAGGGTGCACAATGTACCAAGGGTATTTCAAAAGCCGCCCCGTCCCCGCAGCGGAGTTTGAAAAGTTGCTATAAGATATGGTTGACATTATTTATGACCAATCGTCTTCAACATGGTGCTAATGTCATCATGCTCATCAAGATTGAGTGCGAAGCTTGAATCCATCATCTTATCCAAATGGTTCATCTCGGTGAGGGTGATCCCTAGCGGATCTTTCTTCGCCACTTTAGCTATCCCATCGGCAAGGGTAACATTATCAAGTCTTTTACCCGTATGACGGAGAAAATAGGTGAGAAAATATCCCCCGGAGTGATCTTTCTCGATGGCAACGATTACCCGCTTGGCTTGCGAATTCTCAAAGGAAAGGGAAGGGATGAGAGTATAAAAATCCTCTATACTCAAATAGCCAATATAGATTTTGGTATAAATATCATGATATCGTTGGGTTGCAGGTTTACGGAAAAAATCCCAATCAAGAGGGGCTCCATTGCGCAATGAGCGAACCATCCATGACAATGTCGCATAATATTTAAAGGAGGAGGTTCGAATCTCTTGGGCGTGGGCGATTTTATCGCTCTCCACACTAATCATCGCAGCACGCGGTGAGTTGGTACTCATACGTTCTAATAGATGAGCAGCACTGTAAGGCTTGGTAAACCAAACACTTGCATACGCAGGTAGCTCTGTTGTCCCCGTTGCCCCCTCGTTGAGAACCAAAATGGAGCGAACGTTATAGCGAGGAAACAATACCTCCAACAATGCCCGTTTTTTACGGAGCCGTTTTTTGAGATTGCTCACCGATTTTACCAACGTCATCTCGATGAAATAGAGCTCCTTATCGGTAAACAACAGTCCGTCAAACTCCCCGATCTCTTTGTGGCGGGCACGGTAAATAATCTGCCCCTTCCAGCTCACCGATAATGCATCGCTTTGGGCATGAGTGCGCCCTTTGTGGGGACCTTTGATAATAAACTGTTTGATTTTTGGTTCATTGGCTGCAAATCGGAGAAGTTTTTCGTAGATGTAGTTTTCATACACCTCCCCCTCAAATGAGCGAAAAGCACTGACATAACTTTCGTCTTCCATAGTAAGCCCTTTGGCTTGCAAGGATAAGAGGTGGTCAATATTATAATCGTAGTAGAGGAGATTATCCCCGAGATCTTCGTCGCCATGGGGGATTACGGTAGCATTAATGGTTAACAATGGGAGCCTTTTTAACGGTGTTTAGGCACACTTTAAATGCCCACCGTATTTTAGCGAAAATAGTAAAGTTAAAAATTAAAAAAACTCCATCTCATTATCCTCGCCCAAATCGACTTCCGTCTCCGTGACAATCGACTCTATTTGCATACAGGAACTAAAAAAGGAGGCGTCAAGATAATGAATGTCTTGCGCATCTTGAATCTCAAAAATATGGTGTATCCATGAGGAGAGATCTTCTCGAAGTGCTTCTAAATAGATCAATACTTGCGCACGCTTAATCTCATCACGGGATAGAAGCTTGGCATGAGCTTTTAAGAAAGTAGAGAGGGAAACTATCGCATACGAGAGCCCCGAAAATTCGTACAAAGCACTAATAGCACTGGTATATACACCAAGCACCTCATTGGAAAAAGAGTAAAAATCTTCTTCACTTCCCTCTAGTGAAAGGGTATCCAACCACGACATCCACTCTCTTTCTGCTTCACGAAGATCATGTATCTCTCCATACGCATCGGCATCTAGCGTTTTTACATACGCCACTGCCGTCACTTTTTGGATAAAGCTCTCTCGTAATACGTGCCTCTCCGTGTCGCCAAGGCTACGACTCTCTTTTGGCGTCTCCTCTGGGATGGGAAGAGAGGGCTCTTTTTTACATTGAAGGAAAGGAATATCATTTTCTTCTAATGCGAATAAAGGGATACGAAATGCTACCATCTTTCCACTAATCAAACATGTACTACCTAATCCCCGAATTAAATGATCAATATTATCATTATGTTCCACTATTTTTTGTAAGGGGACATTAATAAATATCTCATCAAAGCTCTCTTCAATCGTAATGGTTAGTGCTTCACCAAGCTTGATCTCGCGATGAAGTAATGCATACAATAACTCAATAATACGATCAATATTACTACATACTTTCATCCGAGTACACTCGAATTTCGTCAAAAGCCACATCCCAAAATCCATGATGGTATCAATACTAGAAATCTCAAAAATCGTTTTAAAGCTCCGAATGTCTTTTTGAAAAGGATTTATGGCAACCATACCCGCACTGAATGTTCTCTCATGGGCTCCATTGAAAAGAGCCCCTGCATAACTTTGTAACTTTAATCGAATGAGTTCTTTATCAATGGGCTTTCGAATGTACGCTGCCACTCCGATAGCTGCCATATTTTCTTCCATTTTTGGATCAATAACTGCCGTCACTACCATAATAATGGTCTTGGGATACCGTTCTTTGATAATCTTCGAGGCTTGAAATCCATCCAGTCGTGGCATCATCACGTCCATAAGGATAATGTGAGGGCGCAATACTTCACACTTATCCACAGCATCGTGACCATCAACGGCCTCACTAATCTCAAATTCTTCAAGTTTTCGACAAATCGCGCGTAACACCAGCCGATTATCTTCCACATCATCCACAATTAATAGCCTTATTTTTTCCATTTATCATCCTCTGTATCAATTTTTATCGTAGGAATTTTTAGAGTAAAATTACTCCCCTCTTTGAACGTTGAGCGAACATCAAGTCGCATCCCCATCCCTTTGGCGTATTCACTGACGATACCAAGTCCCAATCCTGTCCCCATATCATGGACACCCACTTGTTCAAACGGTTCAAAAATATGCTCAAGCTTATCTTCAGGAATTCCAATTCCACTATCGTCTACTTCAATCCAACACTCACCCTCCACGGTATGGACGTAGAGTCGCACGTATCCCCATTGGGTAAATTTGATCGCATTGGAGATAAGATTGGTGATAATCTGTCGCAATCTTAACTGGTCACTTTGAACATACACCGCCGTTGTTGGAATTTCAAGTAGATACTCAACACCCTCTTTTGTATTGAGAGCGCTGGTATTTTCATACACCTCTTGTACGAATGTTGTAACTTCCGTAGGTTCCATAAGATACTGCTCTTTTCCTGCACGAAGTTTTGCCATATCCAATAACGAATTGATCAACTGCAACAAATGAACCGAATTTTTATGGGAACGCTCAATGTACATTCGTACCAAATGGCGACTCTCTTCATCGTCGATAATTTCATCAAAACTTTCCAGTGCACTGTCGGTAAAGTTGATAATAGCATTCAAGGGGGTACGAAGCTCATGAGAGACGTGATCAAAAAATTTATTTTTAGCTTCAAGCGTTTTAATCGCCATCTTCTTGGCTTCCATGACTTCGGTTATCTCATGTGAAAGGGAAAAAAACTCCACCACAACCCCCTCATAATCATGAATGGGGATAAAACAGACATCCAAATAATGCGATCCCCCCAGCTTATCCGAAAGCTCCACAATCCCCTGATAAATTTTACCTCCTTGAACCCCTTTCCAAATACGATGATAACTCTCTTGACTTGTATTGTTCCCTCGTAATATCGAAAAATGGCTCCCTACAAGTTCCCCTTTCCCATACAGCATCACCTCACTCAAGGCTCTATTGGCGTAGGTAATGACCCCTTTTAGATCACACTTGAACACTAACGTCGCTGCATCCATTGCTTTATCATACTGCGCAAGTAAAAACTGCGTTTTATTACGATCATCAACACTGCTTCTAAGCCCCTCTTCAAGAGAGGTTTTATACCCCATTATCTCTGTTACATTGGTTAGCGTGGCGATGTAAATACTTTTTGAAGTATCAAGGGGGCTGAGTGAAATATTAAAGGTGTATAAAATCCCTTCCATTCGTACCCCAACTGTATAATGCCCTCTGTTCCCCTCCAAAATTGTCTCAAACCACCGCTTGTTTTGATATCCATCATAGACATAGCCAAACTTCTCAATTTTTTCAAAGAATTCCCAAAAATGAAACGATTCTAAACTCTCCCCCATTATAGGGGCAAAAAAATTCAAAAACGGGGTATTTGCATCAAAAATAGTCTCCCCGTCAGTAACTGCAATCATATCGCTGATAGTATTAAAAATCGTTTTATAATAGCGATATTGGGGATCATTCGAACGCAAACGTCCTTTTAGTTGCTCTTTTTGTGTTACGGTATCTATTGGCAAAGAAACACTCCCTATGACTTTTCTATTTTTCTTATCTTACCACATTTTTATTTCACCTTGAATGCGTAAGATGTTATACTTCTTACATGCAAAAATATACCCCCACCGATGACCAAATCCGCACTCAGTTTGTCACGTCGCTGATGAACTATTTCAAAATCGAGGAGGATGTGTTCTTACGCTCTCATATTGACGAGCTTATACGTCCTATTCCTACCAACCGCTACAGTGAGTTTCTCCGTCGCCTTTCTAGCCGTGATTTTCCCTTCAAAACGGGGATTGAGAAAATTTCGTTGATTGCCCATGAGCTTTTGGAGGAACAACGCTCCCCCCTCGAACTCGAAGCCCACAAACGGGGGCAAAAACTGTATGCGTTAATGTACGACTTGCGTCGCACGATCACCGATGAGCGCAACAGCGAACAAAGTGCCTTAGAGCGGTTTGAAAATGTCCGTTTTACCTCGATCAAAGAGGCAAATTCCACACAGCCGTTATTGGATTCTTTGGATATAGAGGTGATTCGTACCCTTACAAAACGGTGGATTTACGATTATGTTTCGCTGGATCGGGGGATTTTTGAGAGGCGAGTTACTCACGAGTACACGCTATTGTTATTAGAGCAACAACGGCAACAAACACAGCCCTCTATCGCTACGTCTACTAAACGTGCCTTGATGAGAAAACCCAAATGATAGTGATCCCCTCTTCTCTCATCGACCGTGATGATTTAACATTGTTGGAGCGTGCGTTACTCCCCCTTATCGTCCGTCACTCTTTTGTGTGGGGGGCATTGCCCAAAGCACTTAGTGCCTCGTTTCTCGCTGAATTGTTACGCCATAGCTCCCGTGAAGTCGTCGAAGCTCTTGATAGTCTCGTTGCAAAAAAGATTTTAAAAACAACCCGTGAGAAAACCGCCGATGGGGTGATGATTCTCTACCGTTTAGAGCCTATCGTAGCGTCGCAAGGCATCCCAGACGTGGCTCTTGTTGCAACGCAATACACCGACAGTAACTACTATCTCAACCTCTCCAATGAGACCTTTGAGGAGCTTCACGGCTATGCGTTAGAGGTGTGTGATCGAGAGGGGCTACGACGAGAGATTTTTGATGATTTCAATTTTCAGCAACGCTCACAAAATCGCCGTTCGTTTGATTGGCATGCGGAGTTTGAGAGGTGGATACGTCGTGAAGTGGCATCGAACTCACCCGTTATTGCCAACGCTTCACAGCTTGAAGAGAATAAACCCACAACACAGGAGTTTGAGATGGCGCAGTATTTCATCCGTCGTCTCTCTTCCATCGACCCCCAATTCAAAGAGCCGTTTGATGTGATGAGCTGGGCAAAACAGATACAAATTCTCATTGAGTCCCAAGGATACACCCTTCTTGATATCAAAGCAGGGATTGATTGGCTCTTTAGTGCCAAAGGGGATTGGTTCCGCCCCAACGTTCCTGATGCCTACCATCTACGAAAACATTTCAAACGGCTCATCGCCCATACCCGAAGTTTCCGAGAGGGGACAACGAGACTTCCTGATGGAGTTAATATTTTTGATATTATTGGGAGAGAGTAGAGAGAAGAAAATGCTACTTACCCAAGGCAAGTAGCAAAGAGGAAAACTATTGTAACAGTCTCAATACATTTTGTTGAGCAGCATTTGCTTGGCTCATTGCATAACTTCCTGCTTGAGAAAGGATATTGAATTTCGAGAAATTCGCGGACTCTGCTGCGAAATCAACATCACGAATTTGTGACTCAGCTGCCTTAACGTTAACTTGCGTTACCGAAATATTATTCACCGTTGAAACCATTTGATTTTGTACCGAACCCAAATCAGAACGGACACGATCCAACATTTTTTGAGAGGTTTCAGCAATATTCATAACCGCCATCGCCCCTTTGAGCGTGGTAACACCAGCTGTTTTATCAACGGCAATGTTTTCAGCATTGGAGTTTGCATTAAAGCCCATTGCACTGGCAGTATCTTTCGTAATGGAAGCACCAACCGAACGAAGGTTAACGGTTGCTTCCGCAGTAGCTGAGAACCCGACCCCTGCACCTGAAATACCACGGATATCTTTACCATCTAGACGAGTAAGACTTAAACGACCAAAATTTGAATTCCCAGTAGCTGCGGTACCCGCGGCACTCATCCCCGTTGCCGAAACAACAATTCCACGACCATCACGGCTTGTAAGGTTCAATTGACCACGGCTATCTACCGACGCTTCGACCCCTGTTGTATCTTTGACAGCATTAATTGCGGCTACTAATGCACCATCTTTATCATTGGCTTTAACATCCACTTTTCCGATTGTAATACCATTGATTTTCAATCCGCTAATCGTACCCGATCCAATAGCAGCACTTCCTGTAGTTACCACTTGGAAAGAAGCACGAACCCCTGTTTTGTCGGACGATTTATTGATCGCTTCCGCCAATACCCCAAGACCTGTCCCCGCACTTGTTGAAATGACAACAGATTCAATGGTAATATCATTGGTTCCATCAACTGCTGAAAAAGTCAACGTAGCTGCGGAAACCGCCGCAGAAATTCTAGAACCTGTTTCAAAACGAGTTTGTCCGATTTTATCCGAACTGGTTGCTCCAATAGAAGTTTTAATCGTTTGGTTAGAGTATGCACCGATTTGGAACTCTTTATTGGTAAACTGACCCGACAAAAGCTGCTGACCATTAAACGACGTTGTCCCCGCAATGTTGTCAAGCTCTCCCATCAAGCGAGTAATATCCGCTTGAAGTGCTTTACGTGAATCTCCCGTTTGACCATCTTGCGCCGACTGAGTCGCTTTAGTCTTAATGGTATCCAAAATTTTAAGTTGCTCATCCATCGCTTTATCGGCGATTTGAACAATACTGATTCCATCATTCGCATTGGAAATTGCTTGCCCTAAAGACGATGCTTGTGATCGAAGTGAATCGGCAATCGCCATCCCAGACGCATCATCCGCTGCAGTATTAATACGCAAACCCGACGAAAGTTTAGAAAGCGAGTTGTCGATATTACGATTATTGGTTAACGCACTCGAATGTGCATTCATCGCTGCGATATTAGTGTTAATTCTAAAACCCATGATTGATCCCTTTTAGTATTTTTTGCGTCCTTGCATATTTCAAAGAACCTAAAAAGCAAAATCTATTCCAAAAAATGTTTTTCTAAATTGGAAGGGTACCCTCGTTAACTATCTCTCAAACTCACTGCATTGGGATTACACCGTATTTTATGCTCCATATCTACTCTTTTAAATCCCTCTAACTCTCGATGTGATGCCACCGTCGCACTACGATACCCTTGTCCCTCGTTCAAATAGAGGGTAAATCCATTTTCATAAAGGGCAAGGCGTGTTGCCAATGCCGTCGAATAGGTTGTCACTATCCCCACCTCCCCCATCAGCCGTGTTATGTCGGCAAAATACTCCCTCGTCCACAAGAGAGGATTGGACGCAGGGCTAAAGGCATCTTGGTAGCATACATCCCACGCTCCCCTCAACGTTTGCATCGCCATTCGAGCATCAGTGATGTCAACCAAGATAGAGGTTCGATCATCGTTGTACTCCCCTTTTTTGGAAAGGCTCTTGATTATATCTTTATAGGGTGCAAACCATTCAGGATAGGGGAAATCAATAAGCGACGCTACTAGCGCACCATCGAGTTCAGGGGAGTAGATTTCCAGTGTTGTAGTGGGGAAATAGGTATCCCGATAATAGAGGGTTGCCAATGTATTCCACCCTAACCCAAAACAAATATCGATGATTTTAAGATCCGTTTTACCCTTATGACAAAGAAATGCGGGTTCGATGTGTTTTTTTAATGACTCATTCAACGCCCCATCTTTGGTCGAATGGTAGTGTTCGTTATATTCAGCACTAAAGGCTGTGTAGCTTCCATCTTCACTTTGTACCCATTGCATTGTTGTCATCTCTCTTTTTTTAACGTGTAATATTTGATCCCCTCTTCAAAATGCCCCTCCAGCCCCGATGGGACAACTGGCAAATCAGCATGTCCGAAGAAAAAGAGGGTTTGGTCGTTACGTGCCACTTTTTTCAATTGACCGACTGCTTTTTCGATAGTAAGGAGATCGAAATAGATGAGCATATTTCTCGAAAAGATCATGTCAAAAACCCCTAGTCCCAAAAAATCCGCCTCAAAAATATTACACGAACGAAAATCGACAACACCCTTAATCGTAGAACCCAGACGATAGAAATCCCCCTCCACCACGAAATAACGTTCTATAATCTCAGGAGGGAGTCGGTGTAATGATCGTGACGTATACACCCCCTCTCGTGCACGTTGTGTCGCCTCTGTGTTAATGTCAATAGAAATTATCTCTACCTCTGAGAGGGGAAATCCACTCTGCGCCAAAATAATCGCAATAGAGTAAGGCTCCTCACCGCTAGCTCCTGGCGCACACAAAATACGCAAAGGCTTGGAGAGGGTTTGACTTCGTCGTGCCAAAAAATCAAGCTGCCCTTTCTCCCGAAAAAAATAGGTTTCATTCACCGTCAAAAGATTAATCAACGATTCTCTCACACGCACATCACTGCGTAATTTCTCAATTAATTCTAAAAACGTATAGCATTCATTCCCCTTAGCAAAACGGATCAGTTTTGGGGTTGTAATCGACTCTTTTTGATCAAAATGGATCCCCGTTAAATCGGTAAAAAAGTCGTAAATAAGAGATGGATTAGTAAAATCGTCACTACGAGACACGTGAATAGGGGGAAGCGATTGCGTTTTGCGTTTAAACCAACTAAACATGGATGCCTCCAAAACGACGTATTGCCTCAACAATTTGTTCCATTGACCCCACTTTACCCTGCGGTACGAGCTCTATCGCGCATCGTGGCATCCCATATACCGTGGCACTGGCTTCACTCTCGAACATACACGCTCCCCCTGCATCAAAAACCGCTTTGGAACCTCGTGCCCCATCATCCCCAATACCTGTTAAAATAATCCCCATTTTTTCAATGGTTTTAGAAAGTTCCGCCGCCGAGGAGAAGAGAGTATTGACATCAGGAGAATACACTACATCGGAGGGCTCACGGTGCACAAACACAATACTTCCTCGTTGCTCAATGAGTTGACACTCACCCGAACAAATATAGACGCAAGAGGGGGAAATTTTCATCCCATCCACGACCTCTTTGACCTCAAACGACGTACTAAACGAGAGTTGTTTGACAAAACTGGAGATAAAATGGGGAGCCATATGTTGCGCAATAACAACCGCTGCATTCAAATCGTGCGGTAACTGCTCTAAAATCGTATGAAGTCGCCCTGGTCCTCCTGTAGAGGCACCAATGAGGATGAGTTTTTTAACCACGTTACGCTGTTTTGAATTGCGCTAACGTATGATTGAGCCCTTCGGAGAGTTTCGCTAAATGCTCTACTGCCGCTGCAATCTCTTCAACACTGCGAGCATTAGTAGATGCTAACGTCGTAATAGATCCCATTTGTCCCATCATCTCTTTCGTTTTTTCTGCTCCAATACCCGCATCTTTTGCCGTTTGAACCGCCATCTCTGCCGCTTGAGCAATCTCCCGTACACTTTGACTCATAATATGTTCCACCCCTTGGGCATGCTCACCCAATCGTTTGATCTCTAAAGCACTGTTGGACATCATTTCGGTAGCATCAGTCACCGATTGGACGATAATAGAGACGGTCGCATTGCTTTCACCCAGCGATTTTTGGGTACGTTCTGCTAACTTGCGCACTTCATCGGCAACCACCGCAAATCCGCGTCCATGCTCCCCTGCGCGCGCCGCTTCAATAGCTGCATTCAGGGCTAACAAATTGGTTTGATCGGCAATATCACTAATAACAGCAAGAACCAATTTGACCTGTTGCGCTTCAGTAGAGAGGCGTTCCAATCTCTGCGCCAACTCCATTTGCTCCTCGACAACCCCTTGAAGTGATCCAGAAACCTCCAAGACATCCGCAGCAACGCTTGACACTTGAAGAGAGGCGTTTTTGATCGTTTCCCCTGTCTTACGTGATCCCTCTTCTCCTTGTTTGAGAATTTCAGACACTTCACTGGAAACTTTTAGCGCTTGCTCCATGGCTCTAGCAGTCTCTTCACTACGTCTGCCTATTTGAGTACTAGTAGCAAATAGCTCTTCCGCAACGGCAGCATTTTCACTCGAGGAGTGTTTTGCTTCCCCCATCGCTTTTTGAACGGCACGCATCAAGTCATTAAATGCTTGGGAAACAACTTTCAACTCATCATTCGCTCGATGGTCAATCGTACGGGTTAAATCTTTGTTGTTAGCAATCGTATTCATCGTATTGCTAAAACCGCTCGTTGAACGGCCAATAGAACCCATCGTAATCCATGCTAAAACGCCACTTACCCCCAATCCAACAAAAAGGATCATAATATTAATCATAAATGCCGAATCGTAGGTTGCTTGAGAAGCTTGATACCCCTTTTCTGCCTCAGAGAGCTGAAGTTCTACTAACTTTCCAATGGTTTCACTAATGGGATCGATGTTGGGATAAAGCTCTTTGATCGAAAACTCAGCAACTCCTTCCAAATTCCCCGATTCAAGAAGTCCCAATACCTTTTCAACCCCTTTATCCGCAATGACGAACCGCTCTTTTGCCTCCTTCGCAAGCGTTGCCTCTTCAGGGGTCAAAGTAGTAGCTGCATACGCTCCCCACTCTTTTGCAATCTTTTCTTGCGCTTGATGGATATGAGAGATCGCTTCTTGAGGTGTAAGGTTTCCATTTCGTGCTTTATGGGTCGTATCGACAATGTTTACCGCATACATATCCGCTACTACTTTGAGCTGACTGAGAGGGATAATACGATTATCATAGACATCTTTAAAATTACTGTTGCACTCTCGCATCCCCGACAATCCCATTAAGGAAACAACTATCGCAACGAAAGCGAGGACAGAAACGAGCATTAAAAGCTTTGATCTTATGGTTGACATGAAAATCCCTTTACATCTGTATATAATTGAAGTATAGCAAAAAAGATGACAATTTTGTTGCAGTATTTTCTAAAGTCCATTTCCCCACATGTGCATCTTCTTCGCCACAATCACCTCATACCCATCAATCAAATCAATCATCGTATTAATCGCCCGAAACTCCACTTGATCGAGCATTGCTTCGACCTTAGCGATTTCCATCGATCCATTTTTCTGAACAATAATAATTTCCGTGGCATTAAGGAGTGTGCGATAAATCAGTTGTAAAAACTTCAATGGAATTTCATGCAAGTGCAAAACATCCTGAACAATCACAGCCGCATAATCACGAGGGACTCCCCCTGCGGGAGATTTGTAATCTTTGATGGCGTGTACTTTATGGATACAAGGGTGTGAAAATTCTTGATGTTCACCCGGAAAAAGGGAAAGATCAATAACTCCCTCATAGAGGGATAAAAAAGAAGATAATTCCTCAATCATACCCTCCAAATGACTGGTTACGACCATAATTTTCGTATGGGGTGTAGGATGGAGAAGCTGTGTAATCATAATGCCAAATCGTGCAATTCTCGAAAAAGATACGCTTCGACAATATCATCAATCGTGCGTTGCGTATGGGCAACCAAAACCATCATCTGATTATCGATAAACTCCATGACGGGTTCATAATTGCTTTTTACAATAACCGCATCCAGTGTTGCATCAATTTGCGACCTATCTTGGAAAAAGTTAATCTCGATAACACGCCCCTCTTCGACCTCCACTGTTGCCCAAAAAGCAGCTTCCAAAATCCCGACCAACTCTGATTCTTGGGGTTCATCCCCGTCCATTGGTAATAGCAGTACCATTATTGTTCTACCTTGGAAAGGTCAAGTTTCAACGCTTCATTATCCATAATGTCGATATCTTTACGCAACACTTCAGCGGCAATAGCTTTGGCATCCTCTAACGAGTGCATTGTGTAGGTGCCACATTGATAGATATTGAGTTCAGGAATATCGCTTTGTTTTTCAACATTGAGGACATCTTTCATCGACGCTTCCCACGCACTAACCACCTTTTCTTCACTGGGACTTCCGATCACACTCATATAAAACCCCGTACGGCATCCCATGGGGGAGAGATCAATCACCTCAGTTGTGAAGGAGTTGAGATGGTTGCGCATAAATCCTGCAAACAGATGCTCCAATGTATGAATCCCCTCTTGAGATAATATCGCCTCATTCGGACGACAAAAACGAAGATCATACACAGTAATATCATCCCCATGAGGCGTTTTCATCCCCTTGGCACGACGAACGGCGGGAGCTGGCATAATAGTGTGATCTACGGTGAAACTGTCGAGTAATGGCATTAGGTATCCTTGAAAATCGTTATTTAGTTGGGACAATGGTACCATATTTCATCCTAGCATCGCTATAATTTGACAATTAATTAAGGAACATTATGAAAAGTCTCTTTGACGACACAATAGCTGCAAAGTATGCCAATGATCCTTTAGCAATGCGTGTCTACACCTCACAACTTCTGGGTAGAAATCAAGATTTAGTCCTTCACGGCGGTGGCAATACCTCGGTAAAAATCGATAAAGTTCTTTATGTCAAAGGGTCTGGCTGGAATCTCGATACCATCGAAAAAGAAGGTTTTTCTCCTGTTGATTTACATACTCTCATTGAAATGGCAGGACGTGAAACACTTAGTGATACACAGATGGTCAAAGAGCAACGAGAAGCGATGAGCGATCAAACCTTCCCAAACCCCTCTATCGAAGCGATACTCCACGCTATCATCCCTTACACCTACGTCGATCACACCCACGCTGATGCGGTCGTTACCCTCACCAATACCCCTAAGGGTAAAGAACTAATGCAAGAGCTGTACGGGGAGAATATGCTCCTCATTGACTACGTTATGCCTGGATTTGAGCTGGCTAAACATATTTATACTGTAACGCAAACGATTGATTGGAAAACTCTGAATGGGATTATTCTCCTCAATCATGGTGTTTTTACTTTTGATGATGATGCCAAAATCGCTTACGAGAAGATGATAGCCATTGTGACCAAAGCGGAAGACTACTTACAAAAAAATGTCACGTTTCTTTCCAATACAAGCCAAGGGAACATCGACGTGGAGATTATTCACTCGTTAGTTCACGAAGTCGCCGTACTGCGCGGATGTGATATTTTTCCCATCGTTTTGGATTCCGATCAAGCCAAAGCACTCAGCACTCGCCCCAATTTAGAGCGACTCATCAAACAAGGGGAACTCACCCCTGAACACGTTATTCGCATCAAGCCTTTTCCTGCACTTATTGATACCGATTGCGCGAAAGGGTTAGAGACATTTAAAACTGAGTATCAGAATTATTTTGATAAAAATAGCAATGCCAACCACATTTGCCTCGACCTCGCACCTCGCTATGCGATTGTTAAAGGGTTGGGGGCAGTTGCGCTGGGCAAAGATGAAAAAGAGTCTCGCATCATCGCCGATATTGTCGAACATACCATTACCTCTATTTTAAGCAGCGAACAACTCGGAGCGTGGACATCACTCAGTCTTGCTCAGATGTTTGAGATGGAATACTGGGAACTCGAACAAGCTAAATTAAAAAAATAATTTCTCCGTTCGTGGTGAGCTTGTCGAACCATGACCCTTCGACAAGCTCAGGGCGAACGAAAAAATAACATCAAAGGAAAAACATGACAATCACCAAAAAAGTAACCTTCATTGCCAAAGAGGAGCATATTGCTACGGTCAAAAAACTCTTAGAAGATATGGTAGCGCCCTCCCTCAAAGAGACAGGATGTCTTTTTTATTACATCTTCCAATCGCAAACAAATCCGAAAAAATTCTTCGCCGTCGAATCATGGGCAGATGAAGTATCGCTAGAGGGGCACAAACACACCACGCACTATGCGTACTACAAATCGCACTATGAGCCGTTTGTGGAGGAAAAGTATACGGAGGAGTTGGAGCTGTTGGATGAAGGGGCGTATGGGATGATGTGAGATTTTAGTACCCAATCTCTCTAAGTGCCGCTTTTTGTAAAAAAGCCGAGCGACTCAAATGCAACGGTTGTATATAACTATCGATTTTTTTCACCAAATTTTCAGGCATAGAGATATTGATCCGTAAACTTTTTTCTATACCATGAGGCTCATGGATACTATCACCCTGCGCAAGAGAGACTTCGACAAAAGCCGCAAAAGCGTTTTGAGCTGACTCAATCGCCTCAATAGCACTCACTTTTTTAATGACTATCTCATAATCAAGATTTAAATAATAAGCTAAATTTTTCATTTCTTTTCTCCCAATATTTCTAATATATTAAGAGAGAAATGATACAATGGTTGAGATTTTGGTTGAATTTGTAGTTGAACTTTTGAAGAAGTAAAAGAGAAAAGAAGCCAAAAAATAAGGGTATCTAAGTTGGTGCGGATGGGGAGACTTGAACTCCCACACCTTGCGGCACCAGATCCTAAGTCTGGCGTGTCTACCATTTCACCACATCCGCATAAAAATTCTAAGGTTGGTACGCCCTAGAGGATTCGAACCTCTGACCGATGCCTTAGAAGGGCATTGCTCTATCCAACTGAGCTAAGGACGCAAGAGTTACTATGGTGCGCCCGATAGGGTTCGAACCTATAACCTACGGATCCGAAGTCCGTTACTCTATCCAGTTGAGCTACGAACGCACAATCGCCTTCTAAAACATCGAATGTCAAAAGGAATTCAAATAAACTGTATGGGGTGGAATACGGGGCTCGAACCCGTGACCCCCGGCACCACAAACCAGTGCTCTAACCGACTGAGCTAATTCCACCATACGAAAAAGTCTATTTAAAATTACCGTTGAAATAAAAAAAATGGTCGGGGCGAGAGGACTCGAACCTCCGGCCCCTTGCTCCCAAAGCAAGTACTCTAACCATACTGAGCTACGCCCCGACCTGTCATCTAAAAAAGTCTAAACTCAATTAGTGAGGTGGAATTATAGTGTACTTTTTACAAAATGTCAAGATAATCCAAAAAAAAGTGAATCTGAGCCTACTGCTGAAGTAAACGCAAGCGTTAGCGTAGCCTAGCGGGACGTGTTGCGCTAGGCGTTTAAATCAGAATTGTATCATTCCATCAACAGGAGAGCTTGCGGTAGCATAGGGACGCTTGGCAATTCGCCCTGCAAGATAGCTCAAACGCCCTGCAATAACAGCATTTTTCATCGCTTCCGCCATCATCATTGGATTTTGAGCTTGGGCAATTGCCGTGTTGGTTAAAACACCATCAGCCCCCAACTCCATCGCTATGGCGGCATCCGAAGCACACCCTATTCCCGCATCGACGATAATGGGAACTTTGACCGCTTCACGGACAAAGACGATATTATAACGGTTTTGGACACCCAAACCACTCCCAATAGGAGCAGCAAGAGGCATGATTGCGTGCGCACCTGCATCCTCCAAGCGACGTGCCATAATCGGATCATCACTCGTGTACGCCATAATGGTAAAGCCATCTTTGGCAAGCACTTCACACGCCTTGATCGTCTCTAATACATCGGGATAAAGAGTTTTGAGGGTATCTCCGATGACTTCGAGCTTGATAAGATCAATTCCCGTCGCTTCACGAGTAAGACGAAAGAGGGTAATCGCCTCCTCTGCAGTCGTACATCCTGCGGAGTTTGGGAGGAATTTAACGTTCGTTCCAGCAAAGGTGTCACGCAAGTTTGCTTCGTTGGGGTTAGTAATATTGAGACGGCGAACGGCTACAGTAATAAGCTCTGAACCACTTGCCAATGTTGCTGCTTTGGTCATTTCAAAGGAGTCATATTTACCGCTGCCCACAATAAGGCGACTTCCTAGGGTATATTTTCCGATTTTTAATGTATGCATTTTTGACATTCCTTATGTTAATAGTTTAATAATGCTTTGAGGTAAAATCTCATACTCAATTTCATGAATTTTAGCGGTAAATTCCTCTAAAGTATCGAAAGAATTTTTAGTAAAACTTTTTTGCAAGATTATCTCCCCCCCATCAAGCTCATCGCTCACCCAATGGACACTCACCCCACCCATAGATTCATCACTCTCAAAACATCGTTCAATCGCCCGTGCACCTTTGAAAGCGGGGAGAAGCGAGGGGTGAAGATTGATAGCACGGATATTGGTGGTGAAAACGGGGGTGAGGATGCGCATAAAACCACACAACACGACGAGATCAGGGGTGTAGTGACGTATGGCTTCGATCAGTGCTGTGTCATACGCTTCACGGCTATCATAAGGGTGATGGTCGAGGATTTTGATAGGAATTCCTGCTTGTTGCGCTTTCGCAATCCCCCTTGCATTGGGATTATTGGTAATAGCACAGGCAATAAGGGCGTGGTTTGCGTGAATTTTTTCGATTAAGTTGGCGAGGTTCGTCCCCTCACCGCTGAAAAGGGCTACAATTTTTTTCATAGTGTTGTGATACTTTCAATAAGATCAAATGGGGTGAGCGCATAGTTATTTTTAGAGAATTTTTGAGACGCTAATGCGTGAGCAAGAGAACCTTGGATAGCAGATGTGAGAGGATCATATCCTTGCGCGAGCAATGCTCCGATAAGCCCTGAGAGAACATCACCGCTTCCCCCTTTTGCCAATGCTACCGTGCCGTGTGGATTGATGAAAAATTCATCTTTGTGCCCGATGATGACGTTGGCACCTTTGAGAACCAATACGGCATTAGGGTATGTGGTACAAAACTGCTCCACGTAGAAAAATCGGTTATTTTGAAGCGTAGCAACATCAATATCGGCAATGCCACATACGCGGAGAATTTGAGTAAACTCTTTGGGATGGGGGGTGAGGACGATGTTGGGCCGTTGGAGTAAATCCGAAAACATCGAATGGGTAAAAATGTCCGCATCCAAAACCATCGGATAGGAGTTTTCTAACAGTTTCGAGAGCTCTTTATCACAAAACTCTACCCCTAGCCCCATCCCCAAAGCGATAGCGGTAGTGGTCATTGGGAGGGAATGACTTTGCATGAGGTCGTAGGGGATATGAACATTTTCATTACTGATAAGCGTTACCAACCCTGCCCCAAAACGGTGCGCAGCTGAACCTGCAATGACGGCGGCACCGACTTTCTCACCGCATACGAGGGCAAGATGACCATACGTCCCTTTGTGAGCGGAGGCTATGGTTCGCAAAGGGAGATGTAAATCACCCTCTTCAAGAAGATGCCAAAGGGAGGGAATTTCATAATAGGAACGATGAACCCCTAAATCAGCGACAACTATCTCTCCAACGACCTCTTTGGCAGCGTCGCTAAAAAGTCCCCGTTTGAGAGCCCCCATCGTCACCGTCAAATGAGCTTTAAAGGTATAAGTATCGAGTGTCCCATCGGAATGTAACCCACTGGGGATATCGCACGCTATTTTAAAACCATCAAAGATATTAAGAGACTCTACTATTTTTTGAGATTCGGTATCGAGAGGGCGACTTAGACCGCTTCCAAAGAGGGCATCGACAACAACATCCGTATTATCGGGTAAGGACGTTGGATCAATACCCAATTTGGTGAGGCGATTATATTGAAGGGTGCAAAGAGGTGAATGTGCGCCAAAAGGGAGATGAATACGTACGTGATACTCATGCGCTAAAAGTCGTCCAAGGGCAAGTCCATCCGCTCCATTATTTCCACTGCCACAGACGATGAGGATGGAGGTGTGGAGAGGAAAACGATCACGAATGATTTTCTTCATCCCCATCGCTGCATGTTCCATCATCACCTCTTCGGTGAGGAGATACTGTTCTACGGTGCGCTCATCAAGAGAGGAGACTTCAATATAAAGGTTTTGCATAGAGTAAGTCCATTTCGGCTATAATTGCGTTTATGAACAACGATTATATCGCAATAGCCTGCAAGACACTTGAAATCGAAGCGAATGCGTTACGTGACGCAATCCAAACCATTGGGGATGAGATACCCCATGCTGTTGATATTATCCTCGGATGTAAGGGGAAGCTTATCATTACAGGAGTAGGAAAATCGGGACTCATCGGTGCCAAAATTGCGGCGACGTTTGCCTCTACTGGGACTCCTAGCTTTTTCCTCCACCCTACCGAAGCCCTTCATGGAGATTTGGGGATGATAGGAAAAGAGGATGTCGTCTTAGCCATTAGCTACAGCGGTGAGTCTCCAGAGCTTAACGCCATTCTCCCTCATATCAAGCGGTTTACTATCCCCCTTATCGGAATGACTCGCAATGATCAATCGACACTAGGGCGTTTTAGTGATGTCGTGATTAATATCAATGTCGCGATTGAGGCGTGTCCTCTCAATATCGCTCCAACCTCTTCAACGACGTTGACATTGGCGATGGGGGATGCGTTAGCCGTGTGCTTGATGGAAGCACGCGAATTTAAAAAAGAGGATTTTGCCTCGTTTCATCCCGGTGGAGCGTTGGGAAGACAGCTTTTTGTTAAAGTAAGCGATTTGATGCGGTCAGAAAACCTTCCGATAGTTGATGAAAACACTCCCTTGAAAGAAGCTATTTTACGACTGAGCGAAGGACGATTGGGGACAGTATTTCTCACGGATGCTCAAGGGAAACTCTCAGGGCTTCTTAGCGATGGGGATATCCGTCGTGCATTGTTGGGGGATTCTTTTTCCCTCGATGCCCCTGCTTGTGAGTTCGCCACTAAAAATCCGATGGTGATTACGGAGGGCTCAATGCTTGCCAGTGATGCGTTGGTTCTTATCGAAAAACAAAAAATACAACTGTTAGTCGTCACTGACAAAGACGGCATTATACAAGGTGCATTGCACCTTCATACACTCGTGGAAGCAGGTATCTCATGATGAGACTTAATAAATATATAGCCCACTACTCGACCTATTCTCGCCGTGAAGCGGATCAGGCGATTTTGGATGGGTATGTCCGTATCGATGGTGAAATCGAAAAAAATCCAGCCGTCTCGGTGGATGAGCGCAGTGCTAACGTTATGGTCAGCGGTAACAAAATCACCGCAACTGACCAATTTACCGTTATCGTTTACAACAAACCACGCGGTGAGTTGGTAACCAAGAAAGATCCTCAAAAACGTCGAACGATTTATGATTCTCTCTCGAGTAATTATAAACATTTTATCCCTGTTGGACGGCTTGACTATGCGTCAGAGGGGCTATTGCTTCTCACCGATGCATCACGTGTTGCTACGGCATTGATGACCTCTAAGATGGAACGGGTGTATCGAATCAAAATCAAAGGAGCCGTCACTGAGGGGATGAAAATCGCTATGGGTGAGGGGCTGGAACTTGATGATGCGAGTGCAGGTGCGCATGAGTATGCCGAGGAAGGGCCTATGAGCTTTGCCCCTTTTTATGCGTATCAGATCCAAAAAGATCAAGGGGATTATTCGATCCTAAAAGTCGCTATTGGAGAGGGGCAAAACCGTGAGCTTCGCCGATTTTTCGCCCATTTCGGTGCTGAAATTGTCGATCTCAAACGCCTTAGTTTCGGAGGGATTGAACTGAACAATCTTCCTACGGGAAAAGTGCGCTTTTTGGAGCGTGCGGAATATGCCTCATTGCGTGACTTTTTAGAAACCGCCGAAAAAGCGCAAGCAATGAAGCAAAAAGATATGCAAGGCAAGGCAAGAGCGCTAGGTAAACCTGCGGTACGTAAACCGATTGTGGAAGTCAAAAAAGCAACCAAACGTGAATTTATCAAAGATAAAAAAGTGAAGCCTCAAAACGAGGTATTTGGAACCAATAAATACAAACCAAAAAGTGAAAATAAGTTTAAAAAATAATGGCTGATTTTACCTATCTCCTTCGTCCTAAAACGTTCGATGAAGTGGTGGGGCAAAATCATCTTTGTTCTCCCGATGCCCCTCTACGCTCCCTCTGTGAGAGCAATAATTTACCCCACTCCTTTTTTTATGGCCCCCCTGGATCTGGCAAAACAACGTTAGCACGGATTATTGCCTCCGTCTTGGAAATGCCATTTTACGAATTTAACGCAACGTCACTTAAAATCGAAAACTTACGTAAGATTTTTGATCAATATGAAAATTCTCTCACGAAACCTCTGATATTTATTGATGAAGTACACCGTCTGGCAAAGAATCAGCAAGAAGTGTTATTGCCTGTTATGGAAAAAAACAGTGTGTTAGTGATCGGTGCATCGACGGAGAACCCCTATTTTAGCCTAACAGCAGCGATGCGCTCACGTTCATTGCTCTTTGAACTCCAAACCATCGGTTATGACGCGTTAGAGGATTTGTTAGCTCGAACATCTGTCGTAGTAGAAGACGATGCGCGTGAGTATTTGATCGCCAGTTCAGGAGGGGATGCTAGGGCAATGCTCAAACTTCTCGAAGCGGCCTCTGCACTTAACAAACCAATCACCCTAACACTCCTCAAATCGCTCCGTCCTGCGGCACAGAGTTTGGGGAGTTCGGAAGCGGGAGTTCATTATGATCTGGCTTCGGCGATGATTAAAAGTATCCGTGGAAGCGATGCCGATGCGGCGATTTATTATTTGGCACGCCTGATCGAGGGGGGTGAACCGCCCGAGTTTATTGCCCGTCGTCTCGTCATCCTCTCTTCTGAAGATGTGGGGAATGCTAATCCTCAAGCTCTTACGTTATGCACCTCGGCGATGACGAGTGTGAAGATGATCGGCTATCCCGAATCACGGATTATTTTGGCACAAGCCGTCATCTACCTCTGCGCTTCCCCCAAAAGTAATACCGCCTATAACGCCATCAATGCCGCGCAACAAGCGGTCAAAAACGGGGTGATTTTGGAAATCCCAGAACCGATTCGTCAACAGCATAAAGGGTACTTATATCCGCATGATTTCGGTGGATGGGTGAAGCAAAACTATCTATCCAAGCCATTGAAGTTTGTTGAGTTTAAAAATAGCGGATATGAGGGGAAGATGGGAGAGTGGATGGAAAAGGTGTGGGGATCAAGGGGATAAACCCCTTACACACTGTAATACGTCGCCTCTTTATGATGAACGACGAGTGCGGTAGTGCTTTGTTCTGGGTGGATTTGGAAGGTTTCTGAGAGGACAATACCAAACTCTTCGGGTCGTAACAGATCAAAAATAATCTTACTTTGTTCCAAATCAGGACAGGCAGGGTATCCAAAACTATAACGTGCTCCTGCATAACGGTTGAGTCGTACATCTCGGAGACTAAACCCTTCATCGTCACTTGCAATACCCAAGTCCAAGCGAATTTGTTTGTGGGCTACTTCAGCAAGCGCTTCGGCAAGTTCAACCCCAAAACCGTGCACCATGTTGTACTCTAAATATTGGTTAGCAGCATAAAGCTCTTTTTCGTACTCGCTAAATTTATCCCCAACACTCACGCAGGTGAGAGGGAGCACGTCATCACGGGTATGGGTGAAGAAATCGCTCAATGCGCGATGGGGTGCTTTACGTTGGCGTGGAAATTCAAAAACATATTTGGCATTTCCTATGACCATTTCTAACGGTTGACGATTGGCATTAGCATCCACATTCCAACCTGCCGTTTCATCGAAAATGAGGAGCTCTCGGTCGTTGCTTCGCACTGGATAGTATCCATAAAGGATTGTGGGATCAAAAAGACCCCGTTGGACGATCTCCCGTTTAATCCGTTCGTAGGCGGGGTAGACTTTGGTTTCCAACAGTTTTTTATACGCATCAACCTCCATCCCTGCACGTTTGTATCCCCAGTGCATTTTGAAAAGGGTACGCTTATTAACCCACTCGCACACCATATCAAAATCAAGTTGTTCTTTACGTAATACTCGTCGTCCCCAAAACGGAGGAGTAGGAATTTTCACGTCACGAGAGGGCATTTTTAGTTCTTCAAAAGGGGGGATAATGACCTCTTTTACCTCTTGAACCTGACGCTCTACCCTATCCCCGTTGAGCATCGTATCCAATCCAACGCTAGGGTCTTCGTTGTATTTTTCGATACGGCTCATGGCGATTACCCCATCAAAGGCATCACGACAATAAAAGATTGCCCCCCCATAAATAGGACGGCAAAAATCATCGACGAAACTGCGTGTGAGTGCCGCACCACCGAGTAAGATAGGGATCGTAATCCCTTTTGCGCTCAATATTTCAAGATTGTCTTTCATCACTTGGGTCGATTTGACGAGGAGCCCCGACATCCCAATGGCGTGAATATCGTTCTCTTTCATAACATCGAGATACTCTTCAAGTTCGGTTTTGATCCCGATATTGATCACCTTGAACCCGTTGTTGGAGAGGATAATATCAACGAGGTTTTTCCCCACGTCATGAACATCCCCTTTGACGGTCCCGATGACGAGGGTGGTATCGGTATCTTTTTCCTGTTTCGAGAGGTAGGGGTTGAGATAATCGACGGTCGTTTTCATTGTCTCGGCACTCTGCAAGACAAACGGTAACTGCATTTTCCCCGATCCGAAAAGCTCGCCGACCACTTTCATCGCATCGATAAGAATTTCATTGACGATTTTATCAGGCTGTATCGTTTGACGCACTTTTTCTACCAGTGGGATCATCCTCTCTTTGTCTCCATCGAGCAAAAGGCGTCCGATTTTTTCTTCATCGCTCATCGCCTCATACTCTTCATCGTTTCGGCTGTTATCAATCGTCTTGTCGCTAAAATGGTCGATAAATTTGAAGAGGGATTGATCGTCCGCCGCAAACAGAAGCTCTTCACAAATTTCCTTATCCTCTTGCGACATTTTGGCTAAGGGGACGATGTGTTTGACGTTGATAATGACGGAGGTCATCCCTGCTTGGATACAGTAGTGTAAAAAGACACTGTTGAGATAGACCCGTGCGTTTATATTGAGACCAAAAGAGATATTAGATAGCCCAAGCGTAGAGCCAACATTGGGATATTTTTGGTGAAGTTGACGAATCGCTTCAAGTGTTTGGACGGCGGCATCGCGATACTCTACATCGCCGCTTCCTACCGTAAAGGTGAGCATATCAAACATGAGATTGCGAGGATCAATACCATGGCGATTGACACATAAATCGTAGATTCGATCGGCAATGCGCATTTTCTCTTCCGTGGTTTTCGCCATTCCCTTTTCATCAATGACGAGACACACCAACGCTGTCCCGAACTTTTTCGCCAAAGAACAAATTGCATCCAATCGCTCTTCCCCATCTTCAAGGTTAACGGAGTTGATGATAGGTTTGCCACCAATGCACTTGAGGGCCTCTTCCATCGTGTTGACCCTCGTAGCATCGGGCATAAGAGGGATAGAAATTTTTTGGTTATAAATTTTCATAACGTGCATCATGTCGATAGCACCGTCGCGTCCTGCAAATTCGACGTTGACATCCAAACAATGAGCGCCATCACGTACTTGCGCTTGTCCGACACTCAGCGTCCCCTCGTAATCTCCCGCGATAATGAGTTCACGAAACGCTTTGGAACCTGTGGAGTTGGAACGCTCCCCTATAAGCAGTGGCGAGGGGGTTTGAATCAATTCAACAGTACTAAACAAAGAGGCAATAGAGGGGGGAGTTACCCCACTTGGTTTCTTTGGAGTGATCGTGGAGACTTTGTTGACCAATGCACGGATATGTTGAGGAGTTGTACCGCAACATCCGCCGAGAAAACTCACTCCGTCATAGTTTAAAAAGTCACATTGAAGCTGGGCAAACTCATCGGGTCCCATTGGATAATACGAATAGCCACCGCGGTTTTGAGGAAGTCCAGCATTGGCATGAACGGAGATGGGTTTTCCCCACACTTCACTTAACGTTCGAACGTGTTTACCATATTGTTCCGGCCCTGTCCCGCAGTTGAATCCTAGACTGAGAATGTCGAAAGGCTCCATAATAGTGGCAATCGTTTGCGCATCCGTACCGATAAGCATACTTCCTGCAAGTTCAATGGTGACAGAGACCATAATCGGCAAATCGGTTCCCCGCTCTTTGTTCGCCGCTTCACACGCATGAAGCGCGGCTTTGATCTGAAGCGGGTCTTGACAGGTTTCGAGAAGGAAAATATCCGCCCCCCCATCAATGAGACCCAAACAACACTCCGTATATCCACTGAACATTTCATCATAATGGATATGTCCGAGGGATGGAAGTTTCGTCCCCGGTCCAATGGAGGCTAGGACAAATCGAGGGTGCTTTGCTGTAGAGAATTTATCACATTCGTCCCTACACACTTGCGCCCCTGCACGAGAAAGCTCATACGCTCTGTGACCGATTTGGTATTCATCCAAAACCCAGTTAAACGCACCGAATGTATTAGTGGTGATAAGATCCGCCCCTGCGGTGAGATACGCATGGAAAATACTACTCATCACTTCGGGACAGGTGACATTAAGAAGCTCATTGCACCCTTCGTTACCTTCCCACGCACTTTTGGGGATCTTGTCGTCACGCTCTTGAAGCTGTGTTCCCATGGCTCCATCGATAATAAGGGGGCGTTTTTGGAGGATTTCAAGAAGCTGTTGTTTGACCGACATTAGGAGACCTTATTGAATATATTTTTTGCGATTTTATCCTAAAGGAGCATAAGAGGTTCTAAGAGGTCAAGTATAATTGAAGGATGAGAGGAAAAAAAAGGGGGGAGGAAAGATCCGTTCTAAGCTATACCATCCACGATGCACGTTTTGAACGACGCAGTTTTTTTAACATTGCTTTTTCCAATGAACTTAGTTTTTCCATAATGATCCTCCTTGATTGATTTTCGCAAGTATAGGATGGGTGGATTACTGTATCGTTACACTCAAAAAGGACGAATATGGCAACGTTGGAAAAAGCCCTCTTAGGAGGCGGATGTTTTTGGTGTATTGAAGCAGTCTATAACTGTGTGATCGGTGTTGAGAGTGCAATCAGTGGCTACGCAGGGGGAACACGTCCCAATCCCTCCTACGAGCAAGTATGTACAGGGGTAAGCGGTCATGCGGAGGTAGTGGAAGTTACTTTTGATAATGAAATCATATCGTACGAAGAAATTTTAGCCATTTTTTGGGAAATTCATAACCCCACAACGCTCAATGCACAGGGTGCTGATAAAGGGACGCAGTACCGTTCGGTGATTTATTATACGAATGAAGAACAAAAAGAAAAAGCATTAGCGTCTATCCGTGAAGCTCAACAATCGTTTAAAGATACTATCGTAACGGAACTCTCCCCTACTCCTGAATTCTTTACAGCAGAAATGTATCATCAAAATTATTACCGTGACCATCCAACACAAGGGTATTGCCATGCGGTGATTGCACCAAAATTAGAGAAGTTTATGAAGAAGTTCGGGGAGAGAGTGAAGAAATGAGATCTTTCCCTCACGGGAAAGAGACGAGAAAATGACTTAGTGAACCAAGTCGATTTGGATACGGCGATTTTCTACACGCCCTTCTACAGTTGCATTATTAGCGACAGGAGAAGTCTCACCTTTACCTTTTACTATCAAACGTTTTGCAGCAATACCTTGTCTAACAAGCATATCTTTAACTTTAGCAGCCCGTTTTACAGAAAGTTTTTGGTTGGAAGCTTTTGAACCAACAGAATCTGTATGCCCAGTGATAGTTGCTTTGTAGTGTGGATTATTTTTCATAATGTCCGCAAAATCATTAATTCTTACTCTTCCCTCTGCATCAACTGCATTAGAACCAGTAGCAAAATTTATGTGAAGTGACGCTGAAACAGGACAACCCTCTGCATCGACTTTGTAACCAGCTGGAGATTTAGGACATTTGTCCATTGAATCGATTACACCATCTTTATCCGTATCAACTGGAGCAACAACCGCCACTGCTGATGTTGCAACTACGGCAACCGCTGGAGCCACAACAACTGGTGCTGGTTTAGGAACTACTACAGGTGCTGGTTTAGGAGCTGGTGCTACAACCACAGGAGCTGGTTTAGGCTTAGGAGCTACAACCACAGGAGTTGGTTTGGCATTTTCGCCAAATGCGTACGATAGACCTGCAAGAAGGGTACTGTTTTGAACGCTTCCTTGTAAATCTTGGTTATTTTTTATAAAATAAAGCCACTCCGCTTTAAGTGCTAAATTCTCAGTTAAAGCGTATTTAGCCCCCAATCCTGCATCAAGAAGAAGTCCATCATCTCCATTGCTTTGCATCTCATATCCAAGACCTGCTTTTACGTACGGAGTCATCTGTGCCATCGTTGGAAGGTCAATAACACCGCTTGCCATTGCTGTAGTGGTTCCCCCTTTATCATTTCGACCAACAGGGTTGGTTCGACCATAGAGCAATGAGAGCTCAGGTTTGATAAGAGGTGTTACGTCGTTAAACTGCATTTGAGCACCGTAAACAAAATGGTTATCAATGCCTGCTGTTGAAAGATACCCATCAGACCCTTTATTCCACAAATAACCCACAACTGGGGTTACTTCGTACTTATAATCACTTGCAGCGAACAATGTAGCAGCAAGCAATGTTGAAAGAATTACTTTTTTCATCTATGTTTCCTTTTTTTGTTTTTTATTTTAGTTAACGGTCAATGTACCTGTGAACATAGTTCCAGTTACTGATTGAATCGTAGTAGGCGTATCTTGAATACTTAATGTATTTCCCGTTGTTGTAAATGTTTTAATAGTTGTTCCATCAAAACCAACACTGATACCACCAACATAGAAGGAGACATTATAGGTTCCGATTTCATTGATACTTATATACTGAGATGAAGAAACTTTGTTTTTAATACGGTTCATGACATTTGTAAGATCAAATGTAGTAGCACCATTTACAGTTTTAAGATCTTCACCGTTATTGTCTATTGAAGTAACTGCAATCGCACCACCATTGCTATCTTTACCTTCTACGTAAAGTTTAGCTGTTGTTGGAACTTTGATTCCAGCACTTGAAATTTTTGCCCCTACAAGAACAGCTTTTAATTCACGCCCACTGTTTGCATCATCAATTAAAATAGCAACACTAATGTCTTTTTCTGTATCATCCAACGCATTGTTATTGTTTTCTAGGTTAAATCCAATGATTACATTACTAGCAGAAGAGACTTCCGTCGCAGGAAATACACCATCTTGCGTAAAGGAAACAGATTTTCCTGCAACCGTAAAGGTATTATTTGCAATTGTTACGAAGTTACTAGGAGTAGATTCCTCTATCACAGTAGCTATCTTTTCTTCAAGATCAACAAGCGTGCTTTTAGTAATCGTAGCAATTTGAACTTCTTTAGTTGCCTCTGATATAGTAGTAGCATAACTAGTAGGAACTAATATTCCTGCCGCTACTATTTTTGGATCACTATTAACCTCAGTAATAATTGCAGACAAACTAATGGCTACAGTAGTTGCATTGGTCAAATCTAGTGGTGTAGCTGTTAATGCTGCACTTTTATAGACAGCAGCTAATGCGGTAATAACTATTTTCATATTTTCAGACGCTGAAAGACCATTTGATGAAAGGCTAGCTGTGAGTGCAGCAATAACCGTTTGCGCTGTCAATGCTGCCTTTGTTATTTTAGAATTGATGTCATCTGTAGCAGTAGTATCAAGATAATCTGCATACAAATCGTCAGTAGGACTAAGTCCTAGCATCGCTTTTGCGTCTGCTGGATCCATACCATCCGCGATCAGTGTCGTTAGAGGCGAAGCTACTTTTGAATTTGGAAGTGCTTTTAGAATCCCAGTAAATGGTTTACCATTCAGGGTTCCACCTTGAATAATAACTGGATACTGAGAATTAGCTACTGATACATTATATTTACCTTCATGATCCGTGTGAATCACTATATCCGTAGCATCACCGCATTGACCATTTCTATTGACATCAAAACAGCTAGTATTACTATCTAAAATATAGCCGTCAAGAGCTTTTGCAACAAATTTCAACTGATTGACATCTGGTGAACTTTCTGTCCAGCACCCCGTCATTCCTACTGCCAATATGGCACTCGCTGCCAATAAACTTAGCTTCATTTTCATGATTGTTCCCCTTTTGTTTACGTAATTGGGCGCATTATAGGTAACAAAACCTTAATATGTTATGAATTGTTTCTTTTAACTACCTAATTTGTAAAAGTATAGTTGATTCCCACTTGACACCATCCGAATGGGTGGTCAAAGGATGTTTGGCTGTATTTGTTGTAAAGGAATGGGATGGTTCCGTTGAATTGACGATAGAGGTAGGTTCCCCCGATATTGACCCCAAGATTGGGGGTAATATTATAAGATAAGAGCATTTCAAGGGTATGGTTTGTGTTTAAAAAATTGAGTCCATTTTCTCGAAATAGTTTTTTGTATTCATAATTAGTGGTTAGCACGGTATTAAAAGGGGTATTGACGGCTAGGTTAAATCCTGCACTGGCATAATTTTCATTACGATTTAAAGAGATCGGAAAATTCGTATACGTTACAAACAAGTCCTTAAAACTATTGCCAGCAAGATCATCCATGTTGGTATCTATGGTCGTTGAAATAGTAGTATGTCCAAGCTCCATGTAGAGGGATGGAGAGAAGGTTTCAAATCCCATGGCAATACTGGTACGACCATAAAACGTTTGATCGCTCATACTATCAATGGAAATTTCAGGATGGGAACTTTTTGGAAATTTTATCCATGAAGAATCATCAGTTTTTTTTGCCAACCAAAGATGTTCATCTGTTTCAGCAACTTGTATATTTTTCCCAAGTTTATCAATATAGTATTGTATATCCGCAGCAGAGGACATACTCACTTTTTTCCCTTTATTTCCTCTAAATCCTATATCAACCCCTACGGTAATCAACGAAGAGGGTTTGAAGATATACCGTCCATACCCCCCATACGATAGAACATCAAGGGTAGATGACCCATAGCCGATAGTTTGAGAGGAGAGGTTGAAATTGAGTAAACTATTGGCCAAGGGGGAGTAGTTGGTCACTATTTTATGAGAAGTATAGTCCCCTAATCCATTGGTTTGTACGGTATTGGAGGAACCAAACTCCGACTCTCTGACATTAAAAACATCCAGCGTATTGTTCATCGCTTTGTATTGATAAGAGACTTCAATCGCATTGGTTGGGAGGGCAAGAGGAGCCTTAGACTCCCCTATGTAGTCAGCACTAAGGGTACTTTGAAGTCCAAAAAGGAGACAAGAGCATAAGAGGGAAGTCTGTAATTTCATTTCAATTCCATGTATTTAGATAGATTGGGCAACGTCCAGCCCCATTTTTTGAAGCATTTCCAAATCGGTATGAACCTCTCGTCCTGCTGTTGTGAGATAATTTCCCAAAACAATACTATTTGCCCCCGCTTCAAAAATCTCATTTTGCCGTTGACCGAAGGTGATCTCACGCCCCCCTGCAATCATAATCCGATCGGCTTGATCCAAAACAGTTCGTGAGAGACGGATAAGATCCAGTGATTCCTCTACGGTAAGAGAGTTGGGTGCTAGAGGCAATGCCGCATTATGATGGTAAAAGTTCAACGGCACAGAGACGGGATTGAGCGATTTGAGGGAGTGGAGCATACTGAGGCGATCTTCGTGCGTCTCCCCCATTCCGAAAATCCCTCCACTGATAAGTTTTAGCCCTACTTCGTTGACATTTTCGCATGTCTCATACCGTTCGTCCCATGGGTGGGTGGTACACACTTGAGGATAAAATTCTCGGCTTGTTTCGAGATTATGGTTATACGCACCAATCCCTGCTTTTTGTAGTTCACGCAGCTGTTCGACGCTTGCTGTACCGTTACAGGCGATCAGACGCAGACGGGGGACTTCACGTTTCAACGTCGTCGCAATGGTACAGACAAAATCGAGGGTTTTATCGTCCAACCCTTTTTGAGCCGTGACGAGACAAAATCCCAGTGCGCCAAGGGACTCCATACGACGTGCTTCATCGAGGATTTGATCCATTGGTTTTTGTTTATATCGCTGGATATCGGCTTTGTATTTGACGCTTTGAGAACAAAATTTACAATCTTCGTTACAGGTACCGCTGTTGATATTACAAATAGAGCAGAGAAATATTTTTTTCATTTTTTGGATCTTTCAAAAGTATAGTGGGTCTCTTCGAATGCTACATTGCCAATAGGACGTGTATAACGTGTGACCTTGAACGCTGTATCGGTGATTTCTAGCATTACACATGAGGAGAGTGGCTCATCCCGTGCGCACGCTTCCCCTGGATTGAGAAAAAGGGTAGCGTTCTTAAAATCGCACTCAAAGACGTGGGTATGCCCAAAAAGAATCACCTCCGCATCGGCATTCATATAAAAGGGGAGGTGCATCAGCTTGCACTTTGTTTTTGCCAGCGTAAAATAGTGAGGTTCTTGGACGAGATTGTATTGATTATGAAATTCAACCAATTTGGCATCATTATTTCCATACACGGCAATGTATTTTAGACCGCTGTTTTTGAGCTGTTCGAGCATTTGGGGCTTGACAATGTCCCCTGCGTGGATGAGAAATTCAGCACCACGGGCTTTGAGATGGTCGATTACTTTTTGGGAACGTCCCACTTTGGAATGGGTATCGGAAAGTAATCCGATTTTCATTCACCGCCCTCTTCTCTTGGCGTTCTATTTTTGCACTTGACACACTCATAGACCTCTTTGTTTCGATAGGTACGTGGAGCCAATGCACCGCCACACCCTTGAACTTCACATTTATGCAAACTGGGTTCGAATTTGGAGATAAAGGTACACTTCGGATAGTGTTCACATCCCCAAAATGCTCCACGACGGGATTGTCTCCACAGTAGTTTTCCGCCACAATCGGGACAGGGGACGTCGGAAAATTTCGTCTCTTGATTGAGGGTTTTCGTATTTTTACACTCAGGGTAGCCGCTGCATGCCAAAAATTGACCATTACGACC
>JAABPY010000038.1 GCA_011391735.1 Sulfuricurvum sp.
GATATTGAGGGGTTGGCTGAGAAAACAGCATCAATAATTGATGAAAAAACAGCTAAAAAACTCAACAAAAAGATCCGTAAAGGGGAGTTTAATTTTAATGACTTCCTAGAGCAGATGGAGAGCCTCAAAAAAATGGGAAGCATGAAATCCATCATGGGGATGATTCCGGGAATGGGTGGCATGGTATCAGCACTCAAAGATTTCGATTTAGAAAATTCAGGTGAACTGAAAAAAATTAAAGCACTTGTTTCATCCATGACGATGAAAGAGCGTGAAGATCCAGAACTTCTCAATAACAGTCGTAAAGCACGTCTTGCGAAAGGGTGTGGTTTGGATGTTGTGGACGTTAACCGTATTTTGAAGCAGTTTAAAAATGCTTCAAAAATGGCAAAACGTTTTTCAGGGAAAAAAGGGATGCAAGACCTTCAAAATATGATGGGTCAAATGCAGGGGTCAAAAATTCCACGTTAATTACGAACGTTAAGCAGGAGATTTATTTAAATCTCTGACTTAGCGTTCGAGCAGTTTAGAGGTCTTTCTTTTGCTTTTGTGGGCAAAACATTCGTCTAAGGTACTCGGCGCAAAAACATTTTTTAAAAGGATCTACAATGGCAACAGTCATTCGCTTAACCCGTATGGGTCGTAAAAAACAACCTTTCTACCGTATCGCAGTTACGGATAGCCGTAAACGTCGTGATGGTGGTTGGATCGAATTGATCGGATATTACAATCCAATGACAGAGCCTGCAACGGTTAAAGTTGATGATGAGCGTATGGCATATTGGTTGAGTGTTGGTGCTCAAATGTCTGATCGTATCAAAAAAATTACAGGTAAATAATCATGATAGCAGACTTCGTCGCTGGTTTCGCCAAGCTGATTGCTACCTATCCTGAAGATATTCAGGTCGAGTCGTATGATGGCGATGAAGTTATCGAGATTGTTTTGCATGCTAACCAAGCGGATGTGGGTAAACTCATCGGTAAGGAAGGTAAAATGATCGGTGCGATCAAAACTGTCATCTCAGGTTGCAAAGCCAAAGATGGAAAGAGTTACCGAATCAATGTCGAACCGCTTTCGTAAATCTTTGAACCCTGATCTCCTTCATGTCGCCACATTGGGGCGGGTTGTTGGACTCAAGGGGGATATTAAGCTCAATCTTCATACTGATTTCCCTGAACAGTTTATCAAAGGGAGCACTTTTCAAAAAGAAGATGGCTCTTGGATAACGCTTCAAAGTTACAATCCTGACCGTGAGCTTGCTCGTATTGTCGGATTTGAGTCTCCAGAAGCCGTTAAAGTTCTTACGAATGCGAAACTTTTCACAACTCACGAAGCAACTCGTGAGCGATGCAAGCTTGGCAAGGATGAGTTCTTTTGGTTTGATTTACCAGGACTTAATGTTTTTGAGGGAGAGGTTCTTTTGGGGAGTGTTCAAGAAGTTGAACGTATTGGTGCTCAAGATTATCTAGCAATCAAAACAGAGAATTCTTTGGTGGAAAAAGGGGCAGCGGAAAGTTTTTTAATCCCTTATATCGATCATTTTGTGATGAAGGTTGATTTAGAGATGAAAAAAGTGATCGTGAACGGTGGCGTTGATTTACTCGAGGCGTCGTAATGCGTTTTACTTATATTACCCTTTTTTCTAATTTGATTGAAGGGTATTTTCAAGATTCAATTTTGAAGCGTGCCATTGAATCTAATAAGTTTGAGGTTGCATATCTCAATCCAAGAGATTTTAGTGCTTCAAAGCATTTCAAAGTGGATGATACAGCAGTCGGAGGAGGTGCTGGGATGGTTATGACCCCTCAGCCCCTTTTTGATACGTTATCAACATTGGGGGATGAGACGCATATTATCTTTGTGGCACCCGTAGGGAAGCAATTCACCCAAAATGATGCAAAACGTCTCGCTTCAAAGCCCCATATTGCCTTCGTTAGTGGACGATATGAGGGGATTGATGAACGGGTGTTGGAGACGTTTGCCGATGAAGTATTCAGTATCGGTGATTATGTCCTAACGGGGGGAGAACTTCCGTCGTTGGTGATGACTGATGCCATTGTTCGTAATATTGACGGTGTACTAGGCAACAGCGAATCTCTCGAAATGGAGAGTTTTGAAACGCCACTTTTGGAAGCACCTTCTTTTGGAAAACCGCCTATTTACGAGAAAATGGGTGTTCCATCAGAATATCTAAAGGGTAATCACAGTAAAATTCAAGCACTAAAATTAGCCTTGTCTGAATGCAAAACGCACTATTTCAGACCAGAACAGCTACTAAAGCATAAAATAAGGATTTCTTATGAAAAATAAATACATCGCTAGCTTTGAGCAAGCACAAATGGCTGGGAAAGATATTCCTTTATTCCGTGCAGGCGATACGCTTCGTCTTGCGGTTACCATTACTGAGGGTGAAAAAACACGTACTCAAAATTATGAGGGTGTATGTATCTCTATTCGTGGAGAAGGCACAGGCCGTACTATCACAGTTCGTAAAATCGGAGCAAATGCTATCGGTATTGAGCGTGTATTCCCACTTTATAGTGATAGTTTAGAGAAAATTGAAGTACTTCGTCGTGGTCGCGTTCGTCGTGCGAAATTGTTCTATCTTCGTGATCTTGCTGGTAAAAAAGCACGTATCAAAGAGATTCGTCGTCCTAAATAATTCTCCACACTACTCTCTTTTGGGTAGTGAAGAAACTATCCTCCCTTTAAAATCCTTTTATTGCACGCTCCATATCCCGTTTAAGACTTTTCTCTTTTAGATCATCTCGTTTGTCGTACAGTTTTTTCCCTTTGGCAATGGCAATTTGTATCTTGAATATATTGCGATCATTCAGATAGATACTCAATGGAATAAGGGTAAATCCCTCTTTTTCAACCGCTTTG
>JAABPY010000039.1 GCA_011391735.1 Sulfuricurvum sp.
CGCTTTGAACATTTTCTCTATTTGTTTTTTATGAAGTAGAAGTTTTCGAGAGCCTCTCTCTTCATGGGCATAAAAATGGTGAGTTGTTGCAAGTACGCCGATGTGGACATTAAACAAAAAAGCCTCACCACGGACGATTTTGATAAATCCATCTTTAAGATTGACCCTTTTGTCACGTAAAGCTTTCACTTCAGAGCCTTGCAATACGAGACCTGCCTCAAATTTCTCTTCGATTGTGTAGTCAAAAAATGCTTTTTTATTGGTGGCTATATTTTCGCCCATTAGTGCTCCTTTATTTTAAAAAAACTGCTTCCGCTTCCCGAGAAGAACCATCCCTCTTTTTCACTCAGCTCATCGTAGCACCCAAGTGCAGCTGGATAGAGGTCATTTGCCTCTTTGGGGTTCATCGACGCTAAAATATCACGTGAGGGTGTTGCTTCGAGGGTTTGAATCTCCTCAAAAGTGATGGGGGCGTAAAGATGGTCACGGTAGTAGCGATAGACAGCAGGGGTGCTGATTTGAAGCGGGGGGGTAATCACCTCGAAATTTATCAAGGGTTCATTAAAGCGTTCGACGATCTCCCCGATGCCACTGACGTTGGCACTCTCGTAGCCATAAAGGAAGAAGGGGACATCGGCACCGACATTTGCCCCTATCTCGGCAAGCTCGTTGATGGTAAGATGTAAATGGAGCCGCTCGTTACATAGTTGCAAAAACGTTGCAGCATCGGAGCTCCCACCGCCAAGCCCTGCGAAAGAGGGGATTTTTTTATCAACGCACACAGCATACTCTTCCATGAGCACAGATAGTGCTTGTGAACGGGTGTGGGAGAGGAGATATTTATAGGCCTTATAAATAGTATTGGAAGCGAGTTCGCAATCGAAGTTGCCTCGTATTTCAAATTCAGGGGTTGATTTGGGCTCTAGCCAAAGGGTGTCGAAGAGATGGTTCAAGCGCATAAAGCGTGAGGTGATTGTGTGATACTCCCCCCGTTTTCCTGTGATTTTGAGAAAAATATTTACTTTGGCGTAGGCGCGGTATCGGATCATAGTTTGAACTTTTGGGCGAGTTGTCGCAGGAGGGATTCATCATTCCCTTTGGAGGCTGCCTTATTGGAGTCTTCGACAGCTCGAATGAGCTCGCTACGTAATACCCGAATATGCAATGGTGCATCAATGCCGAGTTTGACGACCCCTTTGTCGATAGCGACAACTTTGATGATAATGGAATCACCGATTACGATCGATTCATTGAGTTTACGTGAGAGTATTAGCATGCCTCAACCTTATTGAGAATATAGTGGATTTTATCATCGGCAATCTCAATAATAGAGATCGTTTCACCATTATCAATCCAATAGGTGCCGTTATCTTGAATGGTGAACAATTCACGCTCAAGAGGTTGCCCCATCAAAATCGTTTCTTTTACCCCATTATACCAATTTTTGGGGAGGGCAAGTCCTGTTTTAATATCAATCGCTTTTTCGTGGTCATAGAAAAATTGCCCCTCATTCAGACGCTCTAGCGCACTAAGGGAACCTGAACATCCTAGTGTATCAGCAATCATCTCCCCTAATGAACGGATATAGCTCCCCTCCGAGACGCTTGCTTCAAAAGTGACGAAGGGGTGACAATAGTGAAGCATCTTGATTTCATGGACAGTGGTGGTGATGGTTTTGAGCTCTACTTCAATCCCTGCACGGGCGAACTCGTAGGCCCGCTTACCATTGAGC
>JAABPY010000040.1 GCA_011391735.1 Sulfuricurvum sp.
ATCGTTGCCGCAGAAATGCTCACGGGGGGATTAGGAATTGGCTTTTGGATTTGGGATGAATACAACAATCTCAACTATTCCCATATTATTATCGGGATTATTCTCATCGGGGTGGTCGGCTATATTCTCGATACCATCATGGGTTTTATCGCCGATCATTTTGATTATCGCAAGCGAGGTCGCGTATGAGTGCAAAACCCTTTTTAAACATCGATCATGTCGATAAAATTTTTCCTTTGGGAAAAGGTAAAGAGTACGTCGCATTGCGTGATGTGAAACTGGAAATCCGTGAAAATGAGATTGTCTCTATCATTGGTCACTCAGGGTGCGGTAAATCGACAATACTAAACCTCATCGCAGGTCTGGATACGATCACTAATGGAGCAATCTTCCTCGAAGATAGAGAGATTAATGCTCCCGGACCAGAACGTGCCGTGGTCTTTCAAAATCATTCACTGTTACCGTGGCTCACCGTCTACCAAAATATTGAGATGGCGGTTAAAAAAGTACGAGATGATCTGAATCCAAAAGAGGTGCGTGAGCATGTTACCAAATATATCAATCTCGTTAATCTCGATCCCGCCAAAGACAAATATCCGGCAGAAATCAGCGGAGGGATGAAACAGCGGGTCGGAATTGCACGAGCCCTCTCTATCGAACCTAAAGTGCTGTTGATGGATGAGCCGTTTGGAGCACTCGACTCACTAACTCGTGCCAATTTGCAAGATCATTTGATGCGCATTCAGATGCAAACGGGAAATACCGTCATTATTATCACCCATGATGTGGATGAAGCGGTGCTCCTTTCTGACCGTGTTATTATGATGACCAATGGACCAGAGGCTACCATTGGCGAGATATTGGAAGTCAATCTTCCCCGTCCCCGAAAACGTCTTGAACTTCAACACAATGAAGAGTATCTACGATGTCGTGGAGCGATTATTGAATTTCTTTATTCAAAATTTGCTAAGCATGACGATTAATAAAAGGATAAGAAAATGAAAAAAATCACCTTGTCAGCCATTGCTGTTCTTTCTCTTGCAAGTACTTTCACAAGTACATTAAGTGCCAATGAAAGCATTTCGCTTTTTAATAACATCAAAGCTAATGGCGAAGTGCGTGCCCGTTATGAGAACGTTGGAGTTCAAGATCAAACCATTAAAGATGCCAATGCGATGACAATCCGTGCCACTATCGGTATCGCTGCTGACATAGCAGGGGTAGAGGGTCTCTCTATGAAAGCGGATGCAACGACAGTACAAGCTATCGGGGGTCAAAGCTATAATAGTACCGCCAATGGTCAAACAGGTTATCAAACGGTTGTCGATCCCGTACAAACCCGCTTTACCCAAGGGTATCTCCAATATAAGAATGGGGCAACAACAGCCAAAGCAGGTCGTCAACTTATCAATCTTGATAATCAACGTTTTATCGGTGCTGTCGATTGGCGTCAAATGCCTCAAAGCTTTGATTCGGCAATAGTTGTCAATAATAGCATTGAAAACCTTACCCTTATCGGCGGATATGTATGGGGTGTTAATTCTATTAAAGACCTCCCAACTTCAGATACTAACTCAGTCGTATTGCACGCTGCGTATAAAGCAAATTCGATGCTTACGCTCACAGGCTACGATTATATCCTCTCATCCTTTGCGGACACAGCAGGTTTGGCATTGACAGGTGATGTTCCACTTAGCAGTGCTAAAATTGGTTATCGTGCAGAGTATGCTTTACAAGGGGATGCCTCATTGGATACGTCAGGAGGAGCAAAAAATGTTCAAGCTGATGCCTATTATTACAACCTCGATCTCCTTGCCAATATCAGCGGAGTTCTACTTGGCGGAGGATATGAAGTTCTTAGCGGAACAACAGGAGCAGATGGAAAAACAGCTTTCCAAACACCATTAGCAACCTTACACGCTTTCAACGGATGGGCGGATAAATTTCTCTCTACTCCAGTAGGAGGATTATGCGACGCAACTGCAACCCTTGGTTATACTGCAGCTGGTTTAGGCAAAGCGATGGTTGTGTATCACGATTTTACAACCGATGTTGCTATGAACGGTAAAAGCGATCTTGGAACAGAGTGGGATGCCCTTTATACCAATGCGATTCCCGGTGTAAAAGGGTTAAGCGGTCTTACAAAAGCTGCCTATTTCAAAGCGGGTGATGTCGCTGGTTACACAAAAGACGTTAATAAAATTTGGCTACAACTTGATTATAAATTCTAGTCTCTTCACCCTTTTTGGGTGAAAAAATCTCGACATATCCCGATGATCTTCTCTTGACGCTCTTTCCCTATAGGCTCATTTTGACGAATAATGTGTACTTTATCAATCAATTCGGATATTTTATCGGGAATAAGGGACGTTAAATATTTTCGTAACGCCGAACTCACAGCAGGGGCGCGTCCAGCGGTATTGATCCCCACACATAAATCTCCCTCCACGATAAGAGCAGGGAAAATAAAACTGCATAAAGCAGGAGAATCGACACAATTGACGGGAGTTTTCATCTCCATACACCCACGATAAATTCTTGCTTGCTCCTCATAATCATCCAGTGCACCAATAACGATAAAACGCTTTTCCAAATCCTCAAGGATGTAGGGGCGTTGCATAAGATGAATCGGATGGTTATTGGCAAGGGTCAAAATCTCATGATGAATTTCAGGGGCAATTACCGTCAAGGTCGGCTTGAATTTTAGCAGCTGTTCTATCTTGCGTAACGCAACCTCACCTGCCCCAATCACCAAAATATTTTTATCGTGCAGATCAACAAACATAGGAAATAGTGCCATACATCAACCTTTTTATAATAACCATGTAACTGATTAAAAAATAATCACATTTTTGTTTTATACTCCGTTATTTTACCCTATTATTCTTACAGATAAAAAAGTCTGAATATCAAGGAGAAATTATGAATGGCAAACTCTATCTTATTGGATGTGGTCCAGGTGATGCGGATCTGCTCACACTTAAAGCGCTCAAAACCATTGAAAAGCTCGATATCGCCCTTATCGATCATCTCCTTACCCAAGAGATTATCGATCTCATTCCCGCTCGTACAAAAGTCGTATTTGTCGGGAAAGAAAAAGGTAAACACAGCTTTCCCCAAGATCAGATCAATGCGATGATAACCCAATATGCCCACCAAGGGTACACCGTGGGGCGGCTTAAATGTGGTGACCCTTATATCTTCGGTCGTGGGACAGAAGAGGCGATTTACGCCACTCAAAGTGGGATAAAAACGGAAGTTATCCCCGGAATATCCTCAGCATTTTCAGCCCCTCTCTCCGCTGGTATCGCTCCCACGGCACGTGGTGTTAGCACTGGAGTATCAATTGTCTCAGCCCACCTCTCAGGGGATCGTGTCAATCTCTCATGGATACCGATGCTGGGGGTCAAAGATCACACCACTGTCGTACTAATGGGACTAAGCCGTACTCGCCAAATCGTCAAAGAGGCACTCGATAGCGGCATTGATCCCTTACTCCCTGTCGCCATCGTCTCAAACGCCACAACCGCCATCCAAACCTCCATAATTACGACATTGGGGGAACTTATCGGTGTAGCAAAAGGGGCTCCTAAACCGGCTATTTTAGTCTTCGGTGATGTTGTCAATCTCGCCCAGACTCTTCCCAAATATCAATATGAACCCAAAGAGGAAAAATATGACATCGCTAAAGCAAGCTAATGCAGCACGTAGTACCAAACGGCACAAAATTGAAACACTCAAGGATGAGTTTAATGCAGCTCAAGCGTGGGAACGACTCATCGGGTATTCCAAAACAGGGTATGCATCGATTACAGAAGAAGATAAAGATTTCGTCTTAAAAAGCTTCGGTGTCTTCGATCGCCCCGCAACCCCTGAAAAATTTATGATCCGTGTCCGTATCGCAGGGGGAGCGTTGAGCGTAGAACAGGCATTGGTATTAGCCGATGTTGCCAAGCGTTTTGGATCCGATTATATTGATCTCACCACCCGTCAGCAAGTGGAGTTGCGTTACCTTTGTATCGAGGAACTTCCTAAAGCACTTGCTCTGTTAGAGAACGTCGGACTTACTAGCTACCAAACAGGGGTCGATAATTTTCGCAATATCCTCATTGATCCCCTCGATGGATTGGCAATGGACAATACTATCAGCTGTAAAAATATCATGGAATCCATTCAAGCGGTTTTTTTGAAAAATCCCGACTGGATTACGACAATGCCCCGTAAATTTAATATCGGGATCAACGGCTCACTCTCCAACCGATGCAATATCTTCGGTCAAGATTTTGCCCTTTCCCTAGCCCAAAAAGATAGCATTTACGGATTTAATCTCTATTTAGGGGGACGGGTTGGATCGTTGGCACAAGATGCGAATATATTCGTACTGCCTAATGAGGCATTAGAGGTATTTGAAGCCGTTGTCACCCTCTTCAAAACCTACGGATTTCGGGATAATCGTAATAAAAACCGTCTGAAGTTTCTTATCGACGCTGTTGGGATAGAGGAGTTTCGCTCTGCTATTATCGAATATCTCGCTCACCCAATGCACTACGCAGGGGAGAATCTTACTTCATTAGAGGGGGGAGACCATTATGGGAAAATTTCCCTTAACAA
>JAABPY010000041.1 GCA_011391735.1 Sulfuricurvum sp.
AATCTCTTTGATGGGTTTGTTCCCGATATATCCTACTATTCCGCACATGGCTTGACTCCTACTAATTTACTAATTATTTCTCGCGCATTATCGCACATTCTATTTTGTTTTTCGATTAAGAAGTGGTCACGTACCCTATTTTTATCGGTGTGAATTTTTGCGGTGGCGATATTGATCTGCGCTTCATCAAAAAGCTGGACGAAATAGGCGAGCAATCCCCGTTGATTTGAGGTGTTGAGATTGAGTTGGGCGTAATGGATAGAGTGGTCACAATCGAGGGTAATCTCCATTGTTTTGATGATAGGCTTGGACAATTGGAGTTTTTTAGACATATCGAATGCCTCATCAATAATGAGCTCAATTTGCTCCATTGTCCCCTCAAGAGGACGTTGTAAAAATTCGATTTTAAAATACTTCAGTCCGTCAAAAAGGGTAAAAATATCCATCGAAGCAACATCCAAATAACTTAGCTTTCCGAGTAAATAGCCAAGATTGAGAGGAATACGGCGGAATATATGGATAATAAGTCCACCATCGATATTAAGTTCGTAGGTAAAGCTTTGGCATTGGAATGCCTCTTTAGAGATGGTGATAATTTCACTTGGGGTGTGTTTAAAAAAGAAGAGGTTTGACTCAATAGAGAGGATCTTCTTCTGTTCAATTTTACTAAGGGTACTAAACTCAAGATCATGCATAAGACGCTTTTCTTTATTTTGTCGCTTAATCGCATCGGTGAGACGATCATTTTGAGAAGCAATTTCTAATGACGCTTCGTAGAGTTCATGGAGTAAATTGGCTCCGAAACTCGTATAAGTTCCCTCTCCAACACCATTGATATCGGCGTAGGTGAGAATATAGAGAAGTTTGAGGTTTTCGGGTGTTTTGACTTTGGACATAAAGTGATAGAGGGTTTTTTCGCTATAAAGATTTTCACGATAAGCGACGTTGCTCATGGTCGTATGGTGACGAACTAATAGGGATGCTTGTTCGTGTGCTGTGGATGGAAGTGAAAGATTTTTGATAAAAGGGACAATGAGTTTCGCCCCCACTTCACTGTGATCTTGTTTTCTCCCTTTTCCTGTATCATGGAGGAGGGCAACCGCTTTAAGAAGAACTTTCTCATCGAAGGACAAAGAGGTATAAAGGGCTTCAACGTAAGGATCGGTAATTTTTTCAAGTGCCTCAATACATTTGATCGAATGAAGATCGACGGGATAATGGTGATAGCCGTCAAATTGGGGTAGATGGGATACTTTTTTAAATGCGCCGATGAGGTGGTGTAAAATCCCCGCATCGTAAAAGAGTTTGAGGATAACATAAAGATTATTTTTTTCAAAAAGCTTTCGCAATAGGGTATGGGTATTGTTTTTGAGGGGGTGCTTTATAGCAGAATAGGTAAAATGAAAGAGGACACTTGGATCGAATTTCCATGGCTTGTCTTCGAGGAGAGTTAGAAGTTTTATCAGTGTTTCAATAGGGGGAGGGGGCAAATTATAAGAGGCGTAGAGAACCCCATCAACCCCATAAAACCCTTTAGCAATCCGTCCTTGTCGCAAAGTAGTAATATGGTTCGTATCGGTAAGATAATGGCGTGACATCTTTTTGACATAGATTTGGGTGAAATTGTTGATACGCCATTGTGCCTCTAGTAAACGGCTTACAAGGCGTTTTTCATCACTAAAGCCTAGAAGTCTTGCAATATTGGGCATATAATCAAGGACAAGCTGATCTTGTTGTTTGTTTGCCAGCAGATGTAATGCGCTGCGAACCCGAAAAAGGAGTTCAAGGGCAATGCGGTACTCTTTGTATTGTTCATCACTAAAAAGTTGTCCTGAAAGTTCACGCAGGGTGTTGACGCCGTACACAGTTTTGGCAATCCAATACAGTAGCTGAGAATCGCGTAATCCTCCCACCCCCTCTTTGATGTGAGGCTGCATGGAGAAAGGGAACTTACGACGACGAATGTCCGCTTCTTCGATTTTGGCTAACACGTATTTTTTGGGATTGTCATGGCGAATAAGGGTAAGACGATTTAGGGCGTCATTCCATGTAAAAGGGGATCCGATGATGAGGCGAGATTCCATCATCGCCGTTTTGATCGTAATATCTTCTCGTGATGCACCCAAAAGATCATTCACCTCGTGGACACGATGACCAAGCTTTAACCCTGAATCCCATGCTAAGTAGAGAAACTTCTCAATAATTGCAGCTGTGTTGTAGCCATCATTTTTTACATACACAATCATAAGATCGATATCACTGTGGACACACAACTGTTCACGCCCATAGCTTCCAAGTGCAATAAGGGAGATAGGGATATTTCCCCGCATGGGGAGATAATTCTCAAACATACGGCGTAACAGTGTTTTGTACATCAAGCCAATAATGGAATCAATTTTTTTAGTATGGGTAACCAAAAAATCTTTCCCTTGATTGCGCTCAAAAAGGGTTAATAAAGAGTCTTTATACTCCTTAATATGAGATTTAAAAAGTTTGGAGAGTTCGAAATCACTGGCATTAGATTCGATGAGGTCTTCAAGTTGGAGGTCAATACTCATAGTTGCTACTTTTTTAGGATATTGTATCGTTTTTCTTTCGCTATAATGCGCCAAAAAATAAGCAATAAAGATTTTTTCATGACACTTATCGAAAAAGTAAAACAAAATAGTCGATTGACCTTCGAGGAAGCGGTCGCTTTGTACGATTTGGATCTTTTTACCTTGGGTGAGCTTGCCGATGAAAAACGACGCACCCTTCATGGGAAGAAAACGTTTTTCAACATCAACCGCCATATTAATCCAACCAATGTCTGTAAAGATGTCTGTAAATTTTGTGCCTACAGTGCAAGCCGTAAAAACCCCAATCCTTATACGATGAGCCATGAGGAGATTTTGGCAATTACCGATGATATTGCCGCAAGGGGGATTTCGGAAGTACATATTGTCTCCGCCCATAATCCTGATACAGGACTTGAGTGGTATCTCGAAGTATTCCGTAAGATCAAAGAACGCCATCCCAAGCTACATATCAAAGCCCTTACCGCAGCAGAAGTTCATTTTTTAGCTGAAGAGTACCACAAAAGTTATGATGAAATTCTGGATTTGATGGTAGCTAACGGTGTTGATTCGATGCCAGGGGGTGGGGCAGAAATTTTCGACGAAAAGGTACGTGATTATATCTGTAAGGGTAAAGTAAATTCACAGCAGTGGCTTGAAATTCACCGTAAATGGCACGAAAGAGGGATGAAATCCAATGTGACGATGCTCTTTGGCCACGTAGAGGAGCGTTCCCACCGAATTGATCATATCTTCCGTATTCGTGACCTTCAAGATGTTACGGGAGGCTTTAATTGTTTTATCCCCCTTGTTTATCAGTCGGAAAATAACTTTTTGAATGTCAAAGAGTTTATTACCGCCCATGAGATTCTTAAAACGATGGCGATTAGTCGGATCATTCTTGATAATGTCCCGAATCTCAAAGCGTATTGGGTTACTTCGACCGTTAATTTGGCACTATTGTCCCAAGAGTTCGGTGCCAATGATCTCGATGGAACGATTGAAAAAGAGTCGATAGTCTCTGCTGCAGGAGCCAAAAGTTCTTATGGTGTTAATCTCAAAGAGTATGTCGCCTTGATTAAAAATAGCGGGTTTGAGCCAATCGAGCGTGACAGTTTGTATAATGTACTCAAAGCGTGGTAGGAGAAGAGGGGATTCGTAGTCCGAATGTACTCCCCTGACCCAAAGTGCTTCGGACATAAACCTCTCCTCTCATCAGATCTTCGACGATTTTTCGAGTCAGATAAAGTCCCAGTCCCGTTCCGCCTGCTAATACTTTGAGTGGTGATTCCAACCGCTCAAACGGCTGAAATAATTTGTCGAGCTCATCCGTTGCTATTCCAATCCCCTCGTCCGATACTTCAATTTTTAGGAAATCTCGGCGTAATGAAAAAAAATAGAGGCTGAAACCCTTAGGAAACATCGGTACCATGGTGCTTTGTAAAGGATTATCTACAATGAGTTTTAAAAAAGCGGTAAAAAGTGCCCAAAGTGCAAAAGTTTAGAGGTAAAAAAGAACGGTTTTCAGACAGGAATACAGCGTTATAAATGCTCTGAATGTGGGCATAATTTTTCATCCATTAGAAGACCAAAAAAGCTCTCCAAAAAGCTTTTTAATGAGTACCTTCAAGGCAAACAAACCCTCAATCAACTTGCCCTCAAATATGACCGAAGTATCCCTTGGATTAAAAAACAACTTGATGCTTATGAACCAGATGCAAGAGTAATAATTCCAAGTCCTGTTACCCTTGTAGCAGATGCCACTTTTTTTGGAAGAAGATCTGACAAGTTTGGAACACTCGTATTTAAGGACGTTCTAGCCGATAAGATTGTAGCTTGTAAGCATATTGAGTCTGAAACAGTCAATGATTACAAGCAGTTAACGCAAGAGCTATTAGCGCAAGGGTTTGTGATTCAAGGCGTTACCATAGACGGCAAGAGAGGTGTAGCAAAGGCTTTTGGTGACATTCCTGTGCAAATGTGTCATTTTCATCAGATAGCCA
>JAABPY010000042.1 GCA_011391735.1 Sulfuricurvum sp.
ATTGAGTTGCATTTTGTAAAAAGGTATAGTTTTGCGAACTTTTTGGCTAAAAGTGCCCAACCAAGGGGGGTGCATAAGCTAAAGAAGGGTAGAATCACACTCTACATAGCCCGACTTTGGGCTATTCACTCCACTTAGCGTGGAGTAGTTATTTTGAGACATAGCAGATTTAGCTTTCAGAATCTGTTTAACAAACGATATTCACTCCACTTAGCGTGGAGTAGTTATTTTGAGACTCGGCAATCCCAGTAACCTCGTCCCCGTGAAACACATTCACTCCACTTAGCGTGGAGTAGTTATTTTGAGACTTGAAATTGGCTTTTACCATATGATTTAGATAAATTCACTCCACTTAGCGTGGAGTAGTTATTTTGAGACCAATGAGTCTGATATAGTCCGTCTTGAGTGCTTTTAACATTCACTCCACTTAGCGTGGAGTAGTTATTTTGAGACTTTTTTGATACATTCGACCTATGGTTCTAGAACCATATTCACTCCACTTAGCGTGGAGTAGTTATTTTGAGACAGTCTTAGAAAGATCGTGAAGTCAAGCAGGAGAGAATTCACTCCACTTAGCGTGGAGTAGTTACCTTTAGGAATTTTTCCAATACCTCCTTCGTTCCCTTTTACCGCTAAACTGCACTGATTAAAACCTAAAGGAAAAACAATGTCGTACTCTTGCGATGATGATTACTACTGTGATAATGACTACAATAATGGGTGTTGTAGTGGAGAAGGATTAGCGTTTCTGATAGTGTTTTATCCCTTCATCCCCTTTACGGTCGTGGGGTATGAAGTATTGGATGCCTTAAGTCATGGAGTCAATGGTCTCAAATGGGGCGGTGCTGTTTTGGGTGGGATACTTGGTTGGTATTTTTATATCAATATGGGTAAGTTTTTGGCTCAAAAAATGAATATCCATTACCTCTTGGTTGTTTTGCTGGGATATACCTTTGCAAGTGGAATGTTTTGGGTGTTGGGTTCGATTTATCCTGATAATCGCATGGTAAAAATGGCATTGAGTTTAGGATCATGGATTGGGAAATGGGCGATGAGTGTATCGTAAGTATATTCTTCCGTTAACCGCATACTCACTCGAATTTTTGTATAATCAGCTAACTTGAAATGAGGGGGAGTAGACGATGATAAATATCGAAGTAGTAAAAGATGAAATCGTCGAGAGGCTAAAGTCGCTTAACCCCGAAAAAATCATTCTTTTTGGCAGTTATGCTTACGGTATACCTACAGAGGATAGTGATATTGATTTATGTATTATCGAAAGATCCATTCTGTCCAAATCCAAAGAGAAAATGAAAATTCGAAATCTATTAAAAGATATCAAAATTTCAAAAGATATATTAGTCGAAGAGAGTGATTATTTTTCAGCTCATAGTGATGAGAATTGGATTAATACTGCTTTGTACGATGCAGCCCACAAAGGGATATTACTTTATGAAAAAATCTGACATCAAAAATAGTGCCGATATGTTTTTGTATAAAGCCGTCATTGATTTAAATAGTGCAAAATATTTATTGAATGGATTCAATGAAGATAACATTGAAATTGATCTTGATAAGATTTACTTTGAATTGCAGCAAAGTGCCGAAAAAACACTCAAATCCATCTTATCCAAACATTCAATTGTATTTCCAAAAAGTCACGATATTGAACAGCTAATCGATTTATGTATAAGCAATAAAATCACTTTAATCGATGATATTGAGAGGTTGGTTGAGCTGAGTGATTATGCTGTTGAAGGGAGATACTCCATCATCAACGATGATATTAATGAATCTGATGATTTTATTCGACTTATAGAATCACTTATCAATCAATCAAAAATTAATTCGAGGAAACCCGTATGAACCCTATTGAAGTTCTCATTGAGTGCGGAATAACCTATCAGCCTTTGACGATTGGGCTTCAGCTGCTTAAGAATACGCATGAAATCAAACGGGTTCATATCTTGACTACCTACAGCGCATACGATGGTGCAATGCTTTTGATCGAAGAGTTTTTCCCTGATCTAAACGTCATCTTTTATGGTGAATTTGTGGATGTTGGGGGACGACTGGAAGATCAGCGTGAATACCGCGCGAATGTCATCTCAGCTCTCAATTTCGCACGCCACCCCGTCATCGGACTTGTAGCAAGCGGAACAACATGGATGACGTGGATCTTTTCGCAATTGATGGATTCTCATCAGTGCTACTATGTCCAAACACGAAAAGAGTTCGAAGATAAATGCTTTTTGCCACAAGAGAATATCATCGGAACGGATGATGAGGGAAACGTGTATCGTCATGCTGGGGTTGTAAGTAGGTTGATGCCCTTACAAGGCGATATCCAAACGCCACGCTTGTACGTACGTGACCGTAAAATCTCTTTTGTGGGACATGAAGTGGTGTTAACGATGCAAGAGGCGGCAATGTTCGATTATCTCCTTCGTCAAGGGGGGGAGTTGCACTGTGATGGTGAACATACCGATGCCTACAATGCGTTTTGTGAATCTCATGAAGATTATGACACCGAACGCTCACTCGTCGAAGATTTCATCGGACGTTTTCGTCAGAACGTCTCGAAGATCAACGCCAAAATAGAAGAAGCGCACCCTCTCGTCGTTCGTCATTTGCTCATCGAACGCGATAACGATCGCTATCATATCCGAACGGTCGAATCACTTCTCTAACCATTTCGTCAAATAGTCACTGAGTGTCTCATGAAGGATATGCTCAGCAGGCTTGGTGCTCCAGCTTATTTTTTCAAATCGGTCATTGTCCTCAAAATTTCCTTTGCATTCCAATGACCATTTTTCTTGTGACTGTATTAACCGAAATCGGATTGATTTTTCAGATGAGACGGGTGTCGTAAAAATTCTTTCACAACCGTTGGGACACAATGAAGAGGTATTGGAATCACTCCAGATACATTGACACTGTTTGCAACTATAGGTATTCATGAATGTCTCCTTTTTAAAGAAGTGTAACGCAAAGAAGAAAAGTGGGGAGGCTTGGGAAAAATCCCAAAACTACTGGGGTAAGTTAAAAAAGTTTCGACAAAGATTGGAGAAGACAATAGGGTTGATATGGGTATCGTGATAAATCTCAATATCATTCATTCGTGCTCGGCGTATAGCGGAGGGGCGGAAGTTTTTAGAGATTTTGGTGGATTGATACGCTTCCATCTCTTGTTTGGAAACATTGAGTAAGATAGCTTTACTCCCGTATCCTAGAATATCAACAAGTCCATCGTATTTATAGACATATTCAAGCCCATCGAGGAGACGAACCATTTTACATTCGACGGTATACATACGGTTGTTGTGGGTCATTAGAATATCAAATTCATTCATAACACGGTTTTGTTGCTTGGACTCATTCCCCTGATCAAAATCTATTTTTACCCCAAGTGCAATGTCATCAAATCCCATTTTTTCACATAGCCAAAAAACATACTCTTCGAATAATGTCCCCTCCAATATCATTTTTTCCGAAGGGATCAAGCGTTTATCCTCATCCACTATTTCAAGAGAAGTTAAAATATCAAGCAGTCCGCTATGCTCATCGTAGTTAAAATGACGATCATCACGTGAAAGGGCATTTCGAAGCATTAAAAAATTATCATGATTTTCAAAAAGCTTCAACACCCGTTCTTTTCGCTTGAGGAGATAAAGGTGGCGATGTACATCAAGGATCTCATAGTTGAGCAGTGAGAGGTACTCTTTAATAGTGAGTTTTGAGGTTAGCTTCGATCGTGTAATCGCTGTCCCCTCTATCGTATTGAGCTCATTGTCTCTCGCATCATACGTGACTACTTTTCCCCCATCGGATAAGACAAGATTGGAGAGGATAAGTGCGAATGAAGCAAACCCTTCCGTAGAGTGCAACACAATATCCCCCTCATGACGAGAGCGAATCGTGTGGTAAAAGCGAACGATATCATTTTTATTATCTTCATCAAGCGCAAACAAGGTAGATTCAAATTTAAGTTCATTGTTATCACTCAAACGATTTAATCCATTGTGAAGCTGTAAAGCACGACGCATATCGTCAAGAGCATCATCGTGTACAACAACATGATGAGTGATTTGGTCTTTGAATTCGTAGATGATAGGGGTTAAAATGCTTAGATCGTCCCCAAGCAAAGTGATTAATATCATAAAAGTTCCTTGAGAATTGTAGGGAGGATTATACACCAATCACTAAAAAAGATTTGATTTTATCCCACTTGGAAGGGGGGATATTCGTTGGTTCGTCCATGCAAGAATCCATTATTAAAATTAATATAGGTACATAGCCGCTTTATTCTTCGTAGTCTGCAGTAGTAAGCTACAAGATAATATCTAAATAATAGATATTATTTCATATCTACAAATTGACATATCCAAAAAAAAGATATACAATTGCTTTCTAAGAAAACTAAGGAAACCACCATGTTCAAATCAGGTATGCCAGTAAAAGGGGATGATTTTATCGATAGAATAGATCATCTCAAAATGTTTAAAACGTATATTGATAACAATCAGCATATTATGATAAAAGCA
>JAABPY010000043.1 GCA_011391735.1 Sulfuricurvum sp.
AATGTAATTCGTGATGTTGTATTTAGCGCAACTAACTATTTGACGGAGACATACTCAAAAGACAAGATCATATCTCGACCTGCTAAAGTTGTAGCTGTACAGTAATTTTTGACTAAGTTTCAAAAGGGTAAGGGACTCCTTGGCTAGATAGCGGGGAACAGGTGCAAGTGGTTAAATAATTAAAATTCATTTCATAAAAAGGACAAATAAATGAAATATCTTCTCACTGTTACTCTTGTTGGAGCTGCTTTTTTTTTGAATGGCTGCAATCAAAAAGAGGAAAAGCCACTGAT
>JAABPY010000044.1 GCA_011391735.1 Sulfuricurvum sp.
CAAAGTAAGTTATGCGTTTTTAGTGACGACAAAAGTCTTAAAGAGTGTAAAAATGGGGAACTAGCAATGTTCGCACCTAATTCATGGGGAAATGAGCAGCTTCCAATCGTTATAGCATCTCAATACTGCGACTTCAATTATCAAATTATGTATAATAATTCGGGATTTGTTTGTGTATTTAATAACATGAGAGCGCCGAAAGAGAAAAAGTAATTTCTCTCACTCCCAAGCCCCAGCTTGGAAGTCTATACCATCCGTCTACATTCCCAATCCTAATTTTCTGGCATCGATAAACGAAAATACTCCAATGCTCTTTTAGAACTGGCACTGTGTTCAACGATAGGGCTAGGATATTGGGCTAGATTGTATTGTCTCAATAAAGCTTCATCCGCCAAAAACTTTGCGGGTGTTTGCGCCAGTTGTGGGAGATATTTTTTGATATACGTTCCCTCTTTATCAAATCTTTTGGTTTGGGTGTAGGGGTTGAAAATACGGAAATACGGTTGCGGATCAACACCTGTCCCCGCACTCCATTGCCATGAGAGGATATTACTTGCCGCATCATAGTCCATGAGATGTTGGGCGAAAAATCGTTCCCCCCATTGCCATGGCAAGAGGAGGTTTTTTGTAAAAAATGAGGCACAGATCATTCGGACACGGTTATGCATCTCTCCTGTTTCCAATAGCTGCCTTATTCCTGCATCCACGATGGGGACTCCTGTACGCGTAGTGGTAAAGGCTTCAAACTTTTCTTTATCTTCCAATCCTTTAAAGCTATAGCGAAAGTTTTCTAGCGCTAAATGGGGGAAGTGATAGAGTAACATGGCATAAAAATCACGAAAAACAAGCTGACGGAAGAAGGGTTCTGTATCCACTTTGTTTTTTTTCTGCTCACTGAGCCATCGCAATAGTGCACGAATGGAGATCGTCCCAAATCGTAAATCAATACCCAGCGCCGAGGTTGCATCCAATGCCATAAAATCCCGAGCGTTGGTGTACGTTTCAATCTTGGTGGCAAATAAAGCCAATTTCTCTTGGGGCGACATTTGTTGCTGTAATGTAAGAGATTGTGGTTCAAAGCGGATAGATTCAAGGAGGAGAGGGCGTTTGGTGAGAGTATCCCCCCCAATACAGTGGAGTCCTTCATAGTCAAAAGCGACTAATTTTTGGGCGGTATGGGGATAATGGGTCAAATGTTCACGTTGAAATAGTTTTTTAGCGCAATTGTAAAAGGGGGTGAAGACGAGATACGGGGTTCCATCTTTTTTGAGGACTTCATCGGGCTTAAAAATATAGGTATCATGAAGAAGATTGAAGGGGAGTTTCAACGAAATATCTCGGTCACGCTCCAGTGCATAGCTGTCATAATCTCCCGATGCACATACCTCATGATAGCTTCCAGTGGTCAAAATCCAGTCAAAAATATCGGTTGGTTTTCCATAAAAAATTGCTAAATCAAGCCCGATTATATGTAAATCCTCTTTGAGCTTCATTACCGTATGAAAAATAAAGGTTAAGCGTCGATCACTGGGGGGGAGTTTTTCAAGAATAGTGGTATCGAAAATAAAAAGTGGGAGCACCTCCCCCTCAAAAGAAAGAAGAGGATTGTCATCCACACGCAGATCACGCCGAAACCATAATATCCGTCGCACGATTATTTTCCGCTACTGATGTGGGAACGTAGTGCAAGCGTTTTGGGGTAGGGATTGAGAAACGTCTGATCGAGAAGATAGGTTGCATTGTATTTTTGGGCATAGAGATGAATCGTTGAGAGGGGGACGATAAGGGGGATGATTTTGGCGGCATAATCCTCTATTTGGGTATGAAGAATCTTTTTTTCCTCTCCTGTCAGCTCATTTTTGAAAAAGCCCGTTAAATGCTCCAAAACATTACGGGTTTTTTTGATGGAACTTTTACGGGCGATGGCGGTTTTAAATCCCAATTCGTATATCCCCAATAAGGTTTCGAGTGAATGAGAATCACGGTTCGCAACGATGTTACCCAACTCACGATAAAGAGTTTCATCTTTGGCTTGAAGCATAAATTTATGGATAGTGTGGAACCGCACTAAATCTTTGATACTTGGAGAAGATTCTTTGAACGTTTCGTAAGCACTGTACGCAAAAATTTGCATCACGAAATTCTCTCTCAGCCACGCATCTTCAAGCCGCCCCTCCTCTTCCCATTGCAACATTGTTTAATCGCTTCCAAAAAATGCCCAACACGCATCGGCTCATCAGCCACCAT
>JAABPY010000045.1 GCA_011391735.1 Sulfuricurvum sp.
CCTCTTCCATGGGAAGCAGTGGATAACGCTCACGGCACATACGGGCAAACACCCCATCCTCTTTACCGTCATTAAACCCGTTTTCGAGATAAATCTTGGCACTTTTCATTCCACAACTAGGAGACTTGGATTTGAAAATAATTCCGCATAGATCCTTGGATTCGAGTTGTAAAAGTTCATCATGACTTGTTTGTTCCAACGCTTGCGTGAGATCCTCCCCTGTTTTGTTGGAGTGAACTCTTACCTCTCCTTGAACATTGACTAAGCGCACAGATGGGCGAGGGGTTCCAAACGCTAAATGTTCAGGACAAAAAGGGACAAAATTGGCAAATTGTGAAAGCTCATCAGTAATAAAACGGTCACGCTTATGACCACCGTCAAAACGGATTTTTTCTCCTAAGAGGCAGGCTGAGATGGCGAGGGTCATTGGGTATTCCTTGGTCTATTTAGTATTAAGTAGATTATCACAAAATTTTAAAATATTTAGTATTTGATTTATGGCGATTTGAGTGGGGTTACAATATTTAACTCTGCTATAATTTCGTCAAAGGATATATGATGATTGCAATCACTTTAAAAGAGAGCTTTTCGGATAAACTTACCCGTACGTTATTACTGTATACGGAATTTGTTTATAGCTATGTGAAACTCACTTTTGTTAAAAGTATGGTCAAACGCCTTGCATATAAAAGCCGTGCCCAGTTTTCCCAAACACTCAGCCGTGTTGAGTTTTTCAAGAACATATCGATTCCCTCACTGATGCTGATCGCTTTGAACTCAATACATCGATGGTAGCAATGGAACGTACGATAGAACATATCCTCCCAGGTTCTCATCCATCGCAATGGAATCAACAGAATTAAGTGATATTTATACCCTAATTCTCAAACTCGAAAACGAAATAGCCTTCCTCCGTGTTCGTCTGTGAATCATACCCGTACGGATAAATATTAGTAGGTAGTTTTAAACGAAAACAAAATGGTTTAATATAAATCGAAAGGACAAATAATGACTGGAACAATAACGAATTTTTTTCATGATAAGGGATATGGATTTGCACGAGGCGAGGATGGCAAAGATTATTTCCTTCATATTAAAGAATTTGTGGGTGAGACAGATTTAAATAAAATTGTTCGAGATAGCAAGGTGTCTTTTACTCCTTTAGAGACCGCAAAAGGCTACCAAGCAACAAAGATTTGTATTGTTCAAACTCATGTAACAGTGGTAGAGTGTCCTCATCAACAAAAAAGCGAAAAAACAAATACATCTAATACCAGTACGGAGACGCGCTATGTTGAACCCGACAGCATTTTCTTCTCAAAAGAAATGGAAATCCGAGGATGGGATATCCTTCATGACAGTGGATGGTATGTTTGCGGTCATACAACAAGTGCTGGCGAGGCTCCTGATAATGCGAAACAGGATATGTTTGACAAGGCTAGGGCTATTGGGGCAAATGCCGTTATTGGGGCAAAATATGATAAAACAACTGGTTCCAGTGGAAATTATAATTTCAGTCTGCACCATCAAACAGGCAGAGCAGTAATTATTGGGAAGCGATCATCAAATGGTGCAACGGCAGAATCGCTTAATCGAGATATGAGTGGAACCGCTACTGCTTTGTATTCAGAAGCTGAAAAAAATAAAGAAAGCAAGGGATTTTTGGTTTTCGGAATAGTAGTCGCTCTAATAATTTCAGCAATAGTGATAATGCCAAGTAACCCTATTGTTGTCGCTATTATTTTTGTTGTGGCGACGCTATTTGGATGGGCAATTTATAGAAATTGCTGTAGCTATATCCTTGATGGCTATATTAAGGGATAATTGTAAGTGGAAATTGTGAACAAGAGAAGAGATTACAAAGTGTACTTAAAGTTTTTCTGGGACTGTAAATAATTCTGTGTCAATTTGATAAAATTGGATACACAGAAGGAAATACAGATGAAAATAGAAATAGAT
>JAABPY010000046.1 GCA_011391735.1 Sulfuricurvum sp.
TGATTCACTATTTCAAAGAAGAGAATCCAGAGAATTTGCAAAAGTATATGATTTATATGAATCGTTACCAAATATCAGCAATTTCTAAACGTGTTGATGCAGCCGATGATGAAACAATGAAATTGTGTCATAACTTAGATTCGATGGAACAATTCCGCATCGAAGTCGCGTAAGGAAGGGGTGTATTATGGGTCCAGAAACACTAGAAGCCAAACAAAAAGCGGCCATTGAAGAGATCTTAAAAGCGTATCCAGAAAAAGCGGCAAAAAACCGTGAGAAGCACCTTGGTGTTGGATCTCCTAATGATGAAAACCAAAAAACGTGCGGTGATGTCCGCTCAAACAAAAAAACCGTCCCCGGTGTTATGAGTCAACGTGGTTGTGCGTATGCAGGGTCTAAAGGGGTTGTATGGGGTCCTGTTAAAGACATGATCCATATCTCTCATGGACCTATTGGGTGCGGACAATACAGCCGTGCAGGTCGTCGTAACTATTACATCGGTGTAACGGGTGTCGATACGTTCGTTACCATGAACTTTAGTACGGATTTCCAAGAAAACAACATTGTTTTTGGTGGGGACAAAAAATTGGGTGTCGCGATTGATGAGATCGAAGCTCTTTTCCCATTGAATAACGGTATCACGGTTCAATCGGAGTGCCCCATTGGTTTGATCGGAGATGATATCGGTGCAGTTGGACGTGTAAAAGCAAAAGAACTAGACAAAGTTATTGTTCCTGTTAACTGTGAAGGTTTTCGTGGAGTATCGCAAAGTTTGGGTCACCACATTGCCAATGATACCGTACGTGACTTTATCTTTGATGGTAAAGTAAACGTAGAAACTAGTGATGTTGTCGCAACCGATTATGACGTTGCAATCATCGGTGACTATAACATCGGTGGTGATGCTTGGTCAAGCCGTATCCTTTTGGAAGAGATGGGTTTACGTGTTGTGGCGCAATGGTCAGGGGATGCAACGCTTAAAGAGATGGCATTGACACCCAAAGTAAAATTGAACTTGCTCCACTGCTACCGTTCAATGAACTATATCAGCCGACATATGGAAAAAGAGTACGGGATTCCTTGGATCGAGTACAACTTCTTTGGACCATCTCAAACCCTCAAATCACTCCGTAAAATTGCGGCGTTTTTTGATGAGAGTATTCAAGCCAAATGTGAAGAAGTGATCGCGAAGTATCAGCCAATGATCGATGCGGTTATTGCCAAATACAAACCGCGTCTTGAAGGTAAAACGGTTATGTTGTTCGTGGGTGGTCTGCGCCCTCGTCACGTTATTGGTGCGTATGAAGATTTGGGTATGGAAGTCATTGGAACAGGGTATGAGTTCGCTCACGATGATGACTACAAACGTACGAAAGAAGAGATCTTCCGCTCAACCGTTATCTACGATGACGTCAACGAGTATGAGCTTGAAGCGTTTGTTAAAAAACTTCAACCAGATCTGGTAGCATCTGGGATCAAAGAGAAGTATGTATTCCAAAAAATGGGTCTTCCGTATCGTCAGATGCACTCATGGGATTACAGCGGACCGTACCACGGGTACGACGGATTTGCGATTTTCGCACAAGATATGGATTTAGCGATTAATTCACCAGTATGGGCGCACTCAAAAGCACCATGGGAAAAGGAAGGTTGAGGTCATGCAAGAAGTAGAAAAAATCGTAAACGGGAAAGACCTGTTTAAACGCCCAGAGTACCAAGAGGTGCTCGCCAACAAAAAACAATTCGAATCCTCTATGCTTGCGGTTAACCCTGCGAAAGTGGATGAAGTAGCGGAGTGGACAAAATCATGGGATTACCGTGAAAAAAACTTGGCTCGTGAAGCGATCACCGTCAATCCTGCAAAAGCATGTCAGCCTCTAGGTGCTGTTATGGTTGCCCTTGGGTTTGAGGGGACTATGCCGTATGTTCATGGTTCTCATGGATGTGTTGCCTATTTCCGATCCTACTTTACCCGTCACTTCAAGGAGCCAACACCGTGTGTATCGGATTCTATGACGGAAGATTCAGCGGTTTTTGGTGGTCTTGTAAATATGAAAGAGGGTCTTAAAAACTGTGCAGCGGTGTATAAACCTAAAATGATCGCCGTTTCTACTACTTGTATGGCAGAGGTTATTGGGGATGATTTGATGGCGTTTATCATCGCAGCAAAAGAAGAAGACGGCGGAAAACATTTGCCATCCGACTATCCGATTCCGTTTGCCCATACACCCTCATTCGTTGGAAGTCACATCACCGGATATGACAACATGATGCACGGTATCATGTCCCAACTCACCGAAGGTCAAAAAGGGGAAACCAAACAACGTATCAACATCATCCCTGGTTTTGAAACGTATATTGGAAGCCTTCGCTCCGTAAAAAGTATCGTAGAAGCGTTTGGCACCGACTATATCATGTTGGGTGACCACTCAGATCAGTGGGATATGCCAGCAGGTGACTACCATATGTTCCAAGGGGGAACAACCATTGAGGATGCAAAAGATTGTATCAACTCAAGTGCAACGATTTCGTTACAAAAATACGCAACGTCTAAAACGATGAAAATGGTGGAAAAACGTTGGAAACACAAAGGCGGTTTCTCCAACCCTATCGGTCTCAAAGGGACCGATGAGTTCGTTATGAAACTCGCAGAGTTGACAGGTACTGAAGTTCCGCAAAAACTTAAAATTGAGCGTGGTCGATTTGTTGATGCAATGCAAGACAGTTATCCGTATATGCACGGCAAAAAATTTGCCATCTGGGGTGATCCTGACTTCTTGATCGGTCTTGTATCCTTCTTGTTAGAGATGGGTGCTGAGCCTACTCACGTCCTTTGCCACAATGCCCCTAAGGGTTGGGAAGAAGAGATGAGAGCATTGTTGGATACCTCTCCTGCAAAAGATAGCTTGAATGTATGGGCTGAAAAAGATTTGTGGGCAATGCGTTCACTTCTCTTCACTGAGCCCGTTGATTTCATGATTGGTAACAGCTATGGTAAAGAGTTGATGCGTGATACAGGAATTCCATTGATCTATATCGGATTCCCAATTTTTGACCGTCACCACTTACACCGTTACTCTATCAGCGGATACGATGGTGGACTAAATCTTCTTACATGGATCACGAACAAAGTTCTTGATCAATTGGATGAAGAGACAAAAAATATCGCTACTACGGATTACTTCTTCGATCTTATTCGCTAATTGTCTCCCTTCGGGGAGAAAATAAACGACACCCGCCTAATTTTTAATCATACAATGAGCCTTTAATCGACTATAATCATCCAATGGAAAACTTACTTTTATCAATATTTTTAACGGTTTCTATTGCAACGATCCTCAACATTATCCTCAAAAAATTGGGAATATCGCATATCATCGGTTATATTGCAACGGGAACGATCATCAGTTATCTTTTTGGGTTCAATGGGCTTGGTAGTGATTCATTAGAATTAATCGGTGAATTTGGCATTGTCTTTTTGATGTTTACCATCGGTTTGGAACTGAGTTTGGAAAAAATCAAAAAGATGAAAGAGATTCTACTCACCAATGGTTTACTGCAAGTTATCTCAAGTGTTGCGGTGATTTTTATCCTTTCGTATCACTTTTTTGGTCTTAATTTTAATACGTCCATCATTATTGCTTTGGCTTTTTCCCTCTCATCGACCGCAATTGTCCTCACCTATCTTAAAGAATCCAAAGATATTTATACCCCCTACGGTCAAAAATCAATGGGGATATTAATCTTTCAAGACCTTGCCGTTATCCCTATTTTACTACTCATTACGTTTTTGTCAAACGATACCCTTTCACTGGGGCAAGTCCTTTTTCAAACCGTCATTTCAGCTATTTTCGTCGTAGTATTTATGTTTACAATCGGAGAAAAGATTGTCAATGCACTTTTACAGTTTTCCGCCAAAACAGAGCTTGAAGAGCTATTTCTAAGCTCTGTTTTTTCTATTCTCATTGGTGCATCCTTACTTGCCCATAGTATGGGATTTACCTACTCATTGGGAGCCTTTATAGCAGGGATGATTATTGCGGATACAAAGTTCAGTGTAAAAGTTGAATCCGACATCGCTAGCTATAAAGATTTACTGCTTGGAGCCTTCTTTTTTGGTGTGGGAACAAAGATTAATATCTTCTATTTTATGGAAAATATTCATCTAATCATCGCTGTTTTCGTTATTGCTATGCTGTTTAAAGCCGTTGTTATCTATGCCATCATACGACGAAATTCCGATAAAAATACCGCTGCAAAAACAGCTCTCGCACTGGCACAAATTGGGGAGTTTTCCTTTGCCATATTTGCCCTTGCTGGTTCACAAAAACTCTTATCCAATGAGATGGCGAGTTTTTTGATACTTGTAAGCGTCATTTCGATGATACTCACCCCCTTCATTGTCAGTAATATTTATAAACTCTCC
>JAABPY010000047.1 GCA_011391735.1 Sulfuricurvum sp.
GTCCCCTATTCGATTGCCTCCGCACTCATTGAAGGGCTCAAAAGTGAAGTCCTCTTGACCAACGATCACGCCACGAAACTTTTTCCTACTATCCATCCTCTAACGTATCAAGAAGCAGTCAATGCCACCGTCGAAGAGATAAAAACGGCGCAAGTACTTAGTCGATGGTCGGATGCCTCAGGGGAAGCGTGGGAAACCGATCATGCCAATTTAGCCGATGCCGTCTTTATTGACCGTCAAATTATCCCCCTAAATGGGGTATCGGCTCAGAAAATATTTGAAACGTTTTGTTCTGTCGGTGGAGAAAATGGATGGTTTGGATTCGATTGGCTGTGGGAAACACGAGGATTCATTGATAAACTTTTTGGTGGCTATGGACTTTCACGAGGACGTCGTGATCCTCATGCTCTTCGAGTGGGAGACAGTATCGATTTTTGGAAAGTGGTGGACATTCAAGACAATCAGCGACTTTTGCTTTTTGCACAAATGAAACTACCTGGGAAAGCGTGGCTGGAGTTTCTCATCAAAGACGGGAAACTCTATCAAAGTGCTTATTTTTATCCCCAAGGTCTCGCTGGACGACTTTACTGGTACGCATTAATACCCGTTCATTTTTTCGTTTTTAAAGGGATGGCAAACAATCTTATCAAAAAGGCTAGATTATGAAAACACTCTCGTTAGCACTCACTATGTTGATGTTTTTTAGCGGTTGCGCTAAAACTTCCACTGCCCCACTTAAAACTGTCGATCACGTGAATTTAGAACGCTACAGCGGAACATGGATTGAAATCGCCCGTTATGAAAACCGTTTCGAAACAGGATGCGCAGGAGCAACTGCCCACTACGCCTCCAAAGAGGATTACATTGCGGTGACCAATCGATGTTTTGATACCCATGGAATCCAAAGCGGTGAAGCAAATGGTCGAGCCTATACCCTCCAAGACAGTAACAACAGTAAGCTCAAAGTAAGTTTTTTTCGTCCCTTTTATGGTGATTACTGGGTGTTGATGCTAGGAGACAACTATCAATACAGCGTAGTAGGTGATCCAAGTCGAAAATATTTGTGGATATTAAGTCGGGTCAGAAAACTCAGCGATACGGATAAAAAAACAATTTTGGATACCCTGCCCAAACTAGGCTATAACCCTGATAAACTTTATTGGACAACACAACAAGTATATTTAAAGGAGCTTAGTAGCTATGAAAACGATTAATTTTTTAGAAATAAAACCACTCGAAAATCCCAAATTTATCCATCCCATCGCCATACATTACGAACAAAATGGAAAAAAACGGGTTTGGGAGAGTATCGACAATCACGACAGTGTCGCTGTCTTACTCTATCATACAGAAAAAAACGCATTTTTACTCGTCAAACAGTTTCGTCCCCCTGTTTATCTCAAAAATAATAACCACGGCTTTACCTACGAACTGTGCGCAGGAATTTTGGATAAAGAGGTTAATTCAGTACAAACTATAAAAGAAGAAATCGATGAAGAGTGTGGCTACGATGTCCCTGTTGAGACTATCCAAAGAATTACTTCATTTTATACCAGCGTCGGATTTTCAGGGACCAATCAAACCCTCTATTATGCTCAAATCGACGAGTCTATGAAAATTCATGCAGGAGGTGGTATCCATGACGAAGCCATTGAACTGTATTTTTTACCCGTAGAAGAAGCAAAAGCCTTTGCATTAGATGATTCTTTGCCGAAAACTCCGGGACTAATGTTCGCTGTTTATTGGTTTTTTATGACGAATTAAATGAAAATCTTACAATTATTGACAAATAGCTACTATGAGGTACTAATGAAAAATCAACAAAAAAAGATAGTTTTGGTACTCATTCTAGCATCCGCGTGTAGTGCATCTGAAAAATCGCTATTAGAAAAGATGATACAGCCCCGAGTTTCCTACGAATCATCGTTTCTCGATGATGCAAAAGTTTCACACAGTGATGGAAGTGTACAGGTATCCAAAAACAACCTAAGTATCAATAATGAACTCATTGGTCTAAGTTATACCAATTGGAAATTTAATTGGAATAAAATTGAAACACTTCCTTTTGGTAATGGTTCTGATGTACCCATAGATCAACTACACACACTTGCCCTCAACGTAAATCTACCCAAAAAAATAGACGACAAATGGTTCTTATTAACATCACTATCACTTAAATCAACATTTGAAAAAGAGCTAAAAGACTCTTATGGTGCAAATGTGTTCTCTTTTGCATCCTATCGTCTTGATGAGGATCACTCTTTTCAAATGGGAGCGTTGGTAAACTATCACCCCACATCTACACTGGCACTTCCTGTAATAAGCTACAGCTACCGAACAAAGTTTCAAGATGGATGGCAACTTGTACTGGGCTTTCCCAGAACCTATGTGGGATACCACCTCAATGAGCAGACTTTAGCACGCTTTGGCATGATTTATTCGCAGTCTCTTGTTCGTTTAAGTGATACTAGCCCTATTGCAGCAAGTGGCTACGTCGAAGCAAAAGACTATATGTCCAATGTAGGGATTACCTATGAACTTAATCACAATATCAAACTATCGGGTGATCTTCTCTACACCATCAATCGAGAATTGGTTATGTATAATTCCCATGCCAATGAAACACAAAGCAATACAATTCAAAATGCTTTAGGGGCAAACGTAAAATTGGTTTATAGTTTTGGCTCAATGAAATGAGACAAATAGTCTAATTTTAAACTTTCCAAAAAAGCACCCAAAAATCAAAGAACATAAAATCGCTACCAAATACATCCGAAACTCTCTATTATTTTAAAAAAAGGTTTAATATGAGTTGCACTAAATGTCAAACACTTCCTAGTATTTCTCAATCAGGAGGTGATCTTATCGTGAGTTGCTCCGTAACCGAACTGGCGGATAAATTTTCTCTCTACTTAAACTCTCATAATATGAATTTTAAACCAGAAGATTCAGAAACGCTTTGGGTTCATGTTGATAATTTTTCGGTATTTTTAGAGCAACTTTGTACGTCTAAAATTTTTTCTGCCATGGAGCGTGAAGGGATCAATTTATTGCTTCTAGAAGTGGGAGAAAATCTTACCCCCTCCAAGTTAAAATCAATGCGGACGCTTCAATCGTACCGAGACCTAATGGGAGCCATTGAACTTTCAACGCTCATTACAAAAGGGGCACTTACTACCCATTTTCAACCTATTGTTGATTTGGCTTCCAATGCGATTTATGGTTATGAATCTTTGGCACGAGGGGTCAGTGATGAGGGAAATCTGATTTACCCTGATACCCTTTTTCGATGGGGACGAGAGGGGGATATGCTCTTTTATCTTGATCGTGCCTGTCGAGAAACGTCACTCAAAACAGCCGCTGTCAAGAACATTGCCACTAAGGTCTTTATCAATTTTATTCCCACCGCCATTTATGACCCCCAGCACTGTCTAGCCTCCACGGTCAAATGGGCAAAACAACTTGATTTTGATCCTAAAAATATTATTTTTGAAGTGATTGAGAGCGATCATGTTGCCGATTTGGATCACCTAAAAAATATTTTGGATTATTACAAATCCCAAGGCTTTATGGTTGCCCTTGATGATGTTGGAAGTGGCTACTCTTCTCTCAATATGATTGGTAAGCTTCTCCCTGATATTGTCAAAGTTGACCGAGAAATCATCGATCATATTGATACCAATGTTGTTAATCAGTCCATTTTTCGTGCCATTGTGCAAATTGCCAAAGAAAATAATATTATTGTTTTAGCCGAGGGGATAGAACGCATCGAAGAAGTTGCTTTTTGTACCCGTGAAGGAGCCGATTTGGCGCAAGGGTATTATTTTGGTAAGCCATCAGCTGAACCAATTCGGAAATTATAATTGCATTATTTTGTCCTCTATCGCCACCATCTTTTGGGATTGAATGAAGGCTAACAAAGACACTCTTAATGGAGAAGGTACTCATCCAGATTGGTTTTTCCATACACAATTGAAGAATCGGAATCTTTGATTTGTTTGGCGATACGTGCCATGATTGTTTTAACACCTACTGTTTTTTCTGGATCAGTAAGGGGCAATAGTCGTACAGTAAGGGACGTTTTTTTCTCTGAAAGCTGAATAA
>JAABPY010000048.1 GCA_011391735.1 Sulfuricurvum sp.
TAGAACTATTGATATATTTGTCACTCACTTTTAAAATACCGCCATCAATTCTTTGTGAAAATGGAACAATTGATTCATACGCTTTTTGGGCGGAATTAATATTTTCTAAAACGACATGAGGCATAGCATACTCCCGAAATTTTAATTTTGATTATTTTACCCTATAAATCTAGTCGTTTGTAGTCTTGAACCGTTGGTTGGTCGAATAGTTGCTTTAGATGGAATGAAAGGTCAAAATAGCACTACATAACTCCCTTTCCTCACACCC
>JAABPY010000049.1 GCA_011391735.1 Sulfuricurvum sp.
AGTAAAATTGATAGATTCGCACTTGGATAACTATAATAAAAGATGATATTTCAGCCTCTATTTTTTTTCATTACGCCTAAACAGCCAATAACCTGTGATGAATCGTTGCAGTTGAGTGATCTGTATAAAATTTTACTGGAAGGGTAATTTAGTAGTCTCATAATAAAAAAAAGATACAATAACAGCAATCTATTTTCTACCAAACTAAGGAAATAATCACATGATAGTAATGATTGATAATTATGACAGTTTTACCTACAACATCGTCCAATATTGCCGTGAATTGGGTGCAGATTTAAAAATCATCCGTAATGATGAGATGAGTGTTGAGGAGATCGAAGCGATGCATCCTGAAAAACTTATCATCTCCCCAGGTCCAGCAACCCCTGATGACGCAGGGGTGACGCTGGAGGCTATTCGCTATTTTTCGGATAAAATTCCTATTTTAGGGATTTGTTTGGGGCATCAAAGTATTGCACAAGTTTTTGGGGGGAATGTTGTTCGTGCGAAACGGATGATGCACGGGAAAACTTCCAAGATGGTGCGTGAGGGAGAGAGCCTTATTTTTAAGAAACTTCCTGAAATCTTTACGGCAACACGGTATCACTCACTAATCGTCGAGCAAGAAAATCTCCCCGATGTGATTATCCCGACCGCTTACAGTGATGATGATCACGAAATTATGGCATTGCAGATCAAAGATAAGCCGATTTATGGTGTTCAATTTCATCCTGAGTCTATTATGAGTGAATATGGGCACGAAATATTAGATAATTTTCTTAAATCATGAGGATAAACAGAATTTTTGTCGCACTTTTAGGGGTTAATTTTCTCCTTTTAGTGGCACAAATTCAAGGAGTGTCGATTAGCTCCTTTGAAGCAGGTATTGTTTACGGAAATTCTTCACTTCTCAATTGTTACAGCACCTTTTTTCTCCATCTTTTCGGTTTCAATGATTACGTATTACGCCTCCCCATGATTGCCCTTCATCTACTATCCGCCACACTTTTATACGGTATTTCAGGTTATTATCTCTCACGTCCAACAGATAAACTTTGGGTTCTTCTCATCTATCTCCTTTTGCCAGGGGTGACGAGTGCGGCATTGTTGCTTAATATTGCAGGATTTAAAATTTTGGCAATATTTACATTTGTTTATACCTACTTGAGGTTTGGGCAATGGTCACTATTGCTTTTACCCCTTTTTATCACCTTGGACTCAACCTCTATTTATCTCTATTTTACCGTTGCCCTCTATTCTTTGGTGCATAAAAAATACGTAGAAAGTTCACTTTCATTGAGTCTATTACTTTGTTCAATCTTTGTATGGGGGATTAATGTAGGGGGGGTACCTAAGGGGCACTTTTTAGACGCTTTAGGAATTTACGCTGCTATTTTTTCACCGCTTGTTTTTATCTATCTCTTCTACGTCCTCTATCGCCGCTATATCTCTAATGAACGAGATTTGATTTGGATGATTGCGTCGAGTATGTTTATTATCTCTCTTTTATTGTCCTTTCGTCAAAAAGCAACCATCCAAGATTTTGCCCCCTATCTTATGGTGGCACTTCCCCTTGCAGCACAGACCTTTTTACACACTTACCGCGTTCGATTGCCACAATTTAGAGGACGGTATCGGATCCTTTTTTACAGTGCTTTTTCACTCTTGGTTATCAATGGCTTGGCAGTTTTTTTTAATCAATGGCTTTATATGGTTATCCAAAAACCCAAAAGTCATTTCTCCTATCCAATGCACGTGGCAAAAGAACTTGCCAGCGAGCTTCATAGAGAAAAAATAACGTGTCTAAAAACGAATGAGCAAATGAAAGAACGGCTTCGTTTTTACGGAATTTCTCAATGTGAAGGGATCGTTCTAAGTGAAGCACCGATAGTGAATGCAAAAAAAGTTACCATAAGTTACATAAATATTCCCATTTATACAGCCTATGTTACAAAAGTAAACAAATAGCTTTTTTCTTTATTCTAAAATTAAACTTTCTGAGTATTTCTGTAGTTCATCTTGGTTATAATAATTAACAAAAGATTTTTCGAAGGAGTTGCAATGGCTCAAAGAGCGATTCGTGAATACGACGGTAAAGCAATTTTCTCAAAGCATTGGGAAAAATACTTCAGCGGTTTCCACTACGGTTTTAAATCGGTGTTGGTCACTAACGGTGATGAGCTTCGCTCATACGCACAAAAACATGGTTTTGAATGGTTGAAACAGGAAGCTTTGGTTGCAAAACCGGATATGCTTTTTGGTAAAAGGGGTAAAAATGATTTAGTATTGTTTCGAACCAACAAACCAGGAGATGTCACTCTTGAAGAAGCGGCGGCGTGGATTGATGCGAAAATCGCCAATGAGACCATTCTCCTTTCAGGACAAAAAGGGACATTGACCCATTTTATCGTTGAGCCATTCACTCCCCACTCACAAGATCAAGAGTATTATATTTCAGCAACCACAGTTGGTGAAGATGATGTCCTTTATCTATCTGCTGAGGGTGGTATGGAAGTTGAAGAGGGTTGGGAAGAGAAAGTCAATGAAGTAACGATTCCTATTACGATGGATGATGCGTCTATTGCCCATTTGATCCGTGCCAATGTCCCAGCAGGTATCCCTGATGAGAACAAAGAGCGTTTCATCGCTTTTGCAGAGCAATTCTATAAGTTTTATCGTGATCAAAACTTTGCTTACCTAGAGATCAACCCAATCGTTATGGTTGGTAATGATATGCACATTCTTGATCTTGTTGCTCGTCTTGATGACACAGCAGGCTTTATGATGGGTGATGCGTGGTGTGGTGCAGATTTCCCAACAGCGTTTGGGATGGAAGACCAATCTCCAGAAGAAAAAGCAATTGCTGAAGCAGACTCAAAATCGGGTGCTTCTCTCAAATTGACAATCCTTAACCCAATGGGTCGCATTTGGACGATGGTAGCAGGCGGTGGAGCATCGGTTGTGTATGCGGACACGATTGCTGATTTGTCTGGGAATGTTTCGGATCTTGCTAACTATGGTGAGTATTCAGGTGGACCAACAACAGGTGAAACCAAGTTCTATGCCGAAACTGTTCTTGATTTGATGACACGTCACAAAGATCCAAAAGGTCGTGATAAAATCCTCATTATTGGTGGAGCTATTGCGAATTTTACAGACGTAGCAAAAACCTTTACAGGTATTATTCAAGCATTCGAAACATACGCAGAACGTATGAAAGCACACAATACACGTATCTATGTGCGCCGTGGCGGACCAAACTATGAAAAAGGTTTGAAAGATATTAAAGAAGCGGCAGACCGTTTGGGTCTTTATATCGAAGTTTATGGGCCAGAAACGCATGTCACCGACATCGTTCGTATGGCTCTTGAGAAGTAAGGAGAAAAATATGGGTGCCCTATTTACCAAAGATACACAAGCAATTTTCTGGAATAACAACGCAAGTGCAATTCAGCGTATGTTGGATTATGACTATGTCATCAATCGTGTAAAACCTTCTGTTGCAGCTATCGTAGCTCCAACGTCAGGGAACAAATTCGAAAAATTCTTCTATGGTGCTGATGAGATCATGGTTCCAGTTTTCCGTAACACGGTAGAAGCTGCGGCTGCATTTCCAAAAGCAGATGTTTTATTGAACTTTGCTTCATTTCGTACAGCCTACGATGTTACAATGGAAGCGATTGCAATCAAAGGTCAATTCAAAACCGTTATGGTAACGGCTGAAGGTATTCCAGAACGTCTCGCACGTAAGATGAACCAAGCAGCACGTGATGCAGGTGTCGTAGTTATCGGACCAGCAACGGTCGGTGGTATTGCTCCAGGTGGATTCAAAATCGCCAACGTCGGTGGAACAATCGAGAATATTATTAACTCTAAATTGCACCGTGCAGGTTCATGTGGACTTGTAACACGTTCAGGAGGTTTGTTCAACGAGCTTTCAAACATCATCTCTATCAATGCAGACGGTATCGCTGAGGGTGTTGCCATCGGAGGGGATCGCTTCGTTGGATCTGTATTCATAGATAACCTTCTTCGTATGGAAAGCAACCCTGAAGTGAAATACATGGTTCTTCTTGGTGAAGTAGGGGGGACTGAAGAGTACAAAGTAATCGAAGCCGTTAAATCAGGCTTGATCAAAAAACCAATCATCGCATGGTGTATCGGTACAATTGCAAAACACTTTAGTTCAGGGGTGCAATTCGGTCACGCAGGTGCATCCGCAAATGCAGATGCAGAAACAGCCGCAGCCAAAAATACCGC
>JAABPY010000050.1 GCA_011391735.1 Sulfuricurvum sp.
GTAATATTGACAAAATTCAATTAAATCGGGAAGAATAGTGTGTAATTCGTGGAATAAAGGCAGTGCCATAACCATCAGAGCTGTGGCACTGTCTTCTTCGGTATTAATAAGTTCAAAACCGATATGATCCATACCCAGTACACTTTTCGCGTCTATATTATTAATGGCTGCCGCACTTAAAGAGAGAAATCCGATTTTATCATCTCCGTCATAGAGCAAATAGGTTTTAAAAATTCCTTCTTTAGAATTTTTATACGCATTGTCTTGAAATTGCTGAAGCAGTGTTGAAGATGACGTACATTTCAAAATAGAAACATCTTTTTTGAATTGATTAGCAGAGGGATATAGAAGCGCAATATCTTTGATTCTAAGCATTTACACGGCTTGAATGAGCGTTTATCCCCTTAGTTTTAAACAAAGAAATAAACTTTTTTAAGTTCTGCTGTTGTGCTGTTTTATCACTAAAAATTTTATAGATTTTTTCAGCATCCACACCCGATACAAAAACACCCGATTCTTCTTTACGAGTTGGATTAATGTGTTTTATTGCCATAACGAATTCCTTTTTAACTTGGCATTATTATAACTAAGTGAAATAAAATAATTCTTATCATCGCAACCCTATCCCACGATTGCCCTCAATCTGAGGTTCTTGGCGTTTGATATCGCCCATCTTCAAACTCTCCTCTTTGACGTTGGCGTATACATCGGCTGAAAGGGTATCGAGGTCTAGGTTTTCTTTGGTGGCTAGGGCTTTTACGAGATAGTAGCTAAAGAGGCGGTTTCCTTTTTCAGGAAAAGCATTGGAAAACTGTCCGTTGGTTCCTGCGGTGAAGACTGCCATTTTTGTTTTATCAAACTCAACTGTCTTAGATTTGAAATGACCTGCGGCTGATCCTTTGATATTGGAGACTCCATCGGTACGTCCTGAGTAACAGCTATCGACAAAAGCAATGATACGAGAGGCACTACTATCGGAGAGTTTTTTATAGATGGAGCGTGCCATTAGCTCTTTTTCTCTTACAACATAATCAGCAATAACATCTCTTGGGAGGATATACGGTTCACCTTGTGCAGGGTCAGGGATACCGTGACCGCTGTAATAGAAATAGATGGAATCACCCTCTTTGACATTGGAGAGCATTCTCTCTAATCCCCCTTTGATTCCTCCTGTCGTTGCTTTTTCATTTAGGAGTGAGTAGGTGTGACGTTCATCAATTCCGAGACGTTTTTGCATAACGGAGATAAAAGAGTTGGCGGAGTTGGTGGCGTAAATCACAGGATCAGCTTCATCGTATTTTTCGACTGCAATAGCGAAGAGCCATTTTTTGGGGTCGATGGGGGCTTGGGCTACTTTGGCAACGAGTGGGGCTAGGTCATCATTGTATTTGAGCCCTTTGGCACTGGCGGAGTCACTGTAGCCTAATGCGCTTACTTGGTATTTATCGACGAGGTTGGGGTTTTGGAGTTCATTGAAGGCTACTTTTTTGTTCTCTAGGGTTACGGCTACACGTTCAGGTTTGTAGTCGGTGTCGGTTAGGGTGGCGATATAGTTTTGTGCATTAAAATCAACGTCAATGCTTTTTAGGACAAAGGCATCGTTTTCATAGGCGAAGGTTACACTAGATTTAGCATTATCTACGCTGTTTTTGAACGCTTTGGCTTGATTTCTATCCGCCATTACGATTCCCACTTTTTTATTCCACTGTGCACCGCTCATAGAAACATCCACAAACATTGTAGCTGTTTCAGGGTCATACGTCGCATTGGCAAGTTTGGGTTCCCCCATTACGAAGACAAAGTTTTGAAATAAAAACTCTTTTTTCTTCGCTTCGATGTTCGCTTTTCGACTTTCAAGATCGGCGTTTCGTGCTTCTACGTCGTGGCGGTATTTTTCTTGGAGTCTCACTATCTCTGCTTCCCTCTCGGCACTTTTGGTTTTTACCCGTTCGGCAAACTCAGCTTTGGTCTCAAATTCATCTTTAACGAGATTGAGCTGTGCGGGAAGTGTCGGAGCGGGAA
>JAABPY010000051.1 GCA_011391735.1 Sulfuricurvum sp.
TCGGAGATGGAATGGTTGCAATAGTTAGGTAGCGGTTGAGATTTTCTTGGGTTTGTTTTTGGATGTCGTTAAAGGGCAAAGGGGAAAAAGAGGATGCTTTTAAGCCTAATTGAAAAGAAACAGAGTCTCTTGTCCCCATATATTTTCGTCCGTTATATTGCACTAAAAATTCTTTCGCGCTATCGCGCGAAGAGCGTAACACGACCTTTTCTTTCTCTATTGATACCGTCTTTACGGCTCCTAAGAACGAAGAGAAAGGAACAAGGGTCAAAGTACTGTCACGCACACAACGCACATAATAGCTATTGTACTTAGTGCCGGCGCCATCATAGCCAACGTTGAAAGCCACACGCCACGCACCGTTACTACCGTCAACAGTGCTAGACGACGACCAATAATAGCCACTCACCACATTGGTTAAATATTGTTTCTTAGGATAGAGAGCTTTTAAGTTCTCTAAATTGGGAAGTTTCCAATCATTGTAACCTGCGAAAGAGAGATTTTCACAATAATCCATTGCACCCTGCCAGTTTTTTTCCACTGTTTTTGCATTAACGTTATCTTGCCACATTAATTTTGTGTCGGTATCTAGGAAGACTTCTTTATCATCGAGACGTACCATTTCGGCATTGGCAAAGGCGGCGATGAGGGTTAGGGCTAGGAGGGCTTTTTTCATAAAGGGGTGCCTTTTAATAGTATGACGGTTGTTTTTAATGTTGTTGGTGTGATTATACGGTAGGGGAGCTTTTGTAATACTCAAAGGGGAAGTTTTTTATTTGACTGTAAAAATTGAGGGGGCAAGGGGTAAAACCCCTTGGCGTTACTAATGTAGCAACGGTGCGAGAATGCACAAAAGAATAATTGTAAACATCATCTTTTCCATAAAGAACCCCCTTCTATTGGAACTTTGGAGGGTAAA
>JAABPY010000052.1 GCA_011391735.1 Sulfuricurvum sp.
AATTAATCCCTCGACCTTTAACTTTACCGCTCCATTGTTCCAACAGAAAGTGATGTTTACGGGAAAATTATACCATAATTTTAGTCGAATAAACACTATTTTGAAACAAAATAACTTTTTTAATTGGATGCCTTGATGCCAACCTCTCCTTCGCTATAATAGCATTATGCAAACATCATCCAAAACTTCTTATAACCTAATCATCGTCGGTGCAGGTGCTGCTGGTCTCATTGCGGCTATTACCGCTGCACGCAATGGCAACACCGTATTACTTCTCGAAAAACTCCCAAAAATCGCTGCCAAACTCAAAGCAACGGGAGGGGGACGGTGCAATCTGACCAATACCCTCTCCAATGAAGATTTTATGGCTCGATTCGGACGGGATGGGCGTTTTATGACCCCTGCCTTGAGTTCTTTTGACCATAAAGCCTTAATGGCTTTTTTTGCGCAAATCGGGGTGGAGAGTCATGCGCCCGATGGCTACCGTGTTTTTCCCGTTTCTCACAGTTCGGTGAGTATTATTACCGCACTCGAAGAGGAGATGGAGCGATTGGGGGTTATGGTTGAGTGTTCAGCGCGCGTGGAGAGACTCCAACACAATGGAGAGCGTGTGACGGGGGTGAGTACAAGCAATCAAACCTATACGTCTTCAAACGTTATACTCGCTACTGGAGGACTTGGTTATCCACAATTGGGAGCGGAGGGGGACGGGTTTACGATAGCGTCGGCTGTGGGGCATAAAATCACGGAGCTTTATCCTGCTATGATGCCACTGCGCACCCAAGAGAGTTGGGGGGCGGCTTGTCGTGCCGATACACTCCCCAAAGTGGAAATCCGTGTTGACCACCCAAAAGGAAAAAATATCCGTGCCCATGGTGACCTCATCTTCACCCAAAACGGTATCCGTGGACCCGTTGTCCTCGATGTTTCCCGTGAGATTACCCCGTTGATCGAAAAGTATGGCTCGGTACCGCTGCTTATCAATATGACCAAAGGGATGAACGAGGAGCAAATACGCACCCATATCAAAGATCAGATTTATAAAAATCCTGAGCAATCAACCCTAAAGCATATCATGACCCTTCTCCCTGAATCGGTCGCACGGGAATTGTGCCGTTTAGCCGATGCCAATCCTGATGAGGGATTCAATAAATTAGAGGGGATACAACGAGATAAACTGATTAAACTTCTCGCATGGACACCTCTCACGGTGATCGGGC
>JAABPY010000053.1 GCA_011391735.1 Sulfuricurvum sp.
GATCTGGTATGAGTATCTCAAAGAGATGGTGAAGCATCACATCTCAGGGCAGATGAAAGTAGCCCCCGAACACACTTCCGATCATGTTCTTCATCTGATGAACAAGCCTGGAAAGCAAACGTTAGTTGATTTCAAAAAACTCTACGATCAGCTTAACCGTGAAGAGGGAAAAAAGCAATTTTTGACCTACTATCTCATCGCCGCTCATCCGGGATGTACCGACAAAGATATGCACGATTTGAAGAACTTTACGACCAATGAACTCAAGATGAATCCTGAACAAGCGCAGGTCTTTACCCCGACTCCGGGAACCTATTCGGCAGTGATGTATTACACCGAGATGGATCCGAAAACGCGTGAGAAGATATTTGTCGAAAAAGATACCGCACGCAAAGAGAAGCAAAAACAGATAGTTGTCCAAAAGGACAATTTTAAAAGCGGGTTTGGGAGCTAAGACAGCTGAGGTTAGGGGCTAAAGAAACTGCGGTTTCCCCGTATGATACCCTTGGGAATAGGTGACTCCAAGATCGGCGACGATAGTGAGTATCTCCTCACTTGAAACAAATTCGGCGATGGTCTCAATACCGATACGATGGGCAAAATCAATGATGGATGCAACGACAATACGATGACGTGAGTTTTGATCGATATTACGGATAAGTGAGCCATCAATTTTTAAAAAATCGACATTCAGCTTAAGAATATTCTCAAAGTTGGAGTAGCCACTCCCAAAATCATCAATAGCGATGGTTGCCCCTAGCTCTTTCATTCGGGAAATAAAAGAAGCAACCTCTTCGAAGTTCTCAATCCCCTCCGATTCAAGTATCTCAAACACAATGCGGTTAGCGGTTTTTGTTTGTTTTAAAATCCGCTCAATGGTACTGACGATATAGGGATCAATAATATCACTGTTAGAGAGATTGATGGAAAAATGTTCCGTACGATCTTTGAAAGTATGGCATGCTTGGTAGATAACCTCTTGAGTGATATTGGAGTAGAGTTTGGTTTTTTGGGCAATGGGGAGAAAATCGTTGGGAGGGATAAGAGTTCCATCTTCACGTTGGATTCGCACGAGGGTTTCATATTTGGTGGTAAGCCCCGTTTTGCAGTTGACAATGGGCTGATATTGGCAAACGACACGGTGCTCGATAAGGGCTTGACGTATTTGGGCGGACATAGCAATATTAGTTTTGTATCGTTCTTCAATCCCTTCATCGGAGTCATAGAGGGAGTACGATTTTTTGAGATCACGGGCTTTGTTGAGGGCAATATCGGCGTGGATAAGCGCTTTTTCACTTCGGATGGCGATCCCTACTGTGGCTCGAAGGTGAAAGGTCTCATCTCCAATAATAAAATGTTTTTCTCTAAATTTGGAGAGTAAGAGGTTAACCTCTTTTTCAAGAGTTTCGTCTGACATGTCACGAGGGAGAATAGCAGCAAACTCATCCCCTCCGATACGGTAAGGGTGTAGCTTCATCTCACTAAGCCAATAGGAGACTTGTTTTAGGAGATCATCTCCTGCATCAATTCCAAAAAAGTCATTCACCTCTTTGAAATCGTCGATGTTGAAAATAGCGATACTGTTTTGAGGATAGAGGGTTAAATCTTCTTGAAGTTTTAATCGGTTTGGAAGGGTGGTTAAGGCGTCAAGATAGAGACTTTCTGTAAGCTCTTTTGTCTTTTCCTTGATAGTTTGGGATAAATTTTGATTAATGGTTTCAATGGTATCGGAATAGTTTTTAACCGTTACTTGCATGACATTAAAGGCATGAATAATATCTAAAAATTCATGTTGAGATGAATCTATATTGAAAAGGATTGCCTCCCCTGGCTTATAATTATGGAGTTTCGTAGCAATTTGTTTGATCGGGAGGAGGAGATTTTTAATCCATACGGTCATGAGCCCCAATAAGAGTATGGAAATAAGTGACATCAATCCTAAAAGGAGGTAAAAATAATACATGGTTTCATCTACTGTTTTTCCCGAATAGGTGAGGGATAGATTTCCTATGGAATCGTGGGTATTGGGTTTGAAAAGGGTTTTAGAGACGGAAATGCTGTGGGATACAGATGTGTCATACGAACGATAGGAATAGAGAACTTTCCCTTTTTCGTTCGTTAATAGAATATTGGTTACCTCTTGAAGTTTTGTAAGGGAGTTGAGTTTCTCCTCAATTGCGGGGGTAATTCCCAAAAAGAGGGAAATAGCGACCGATTTATCGACGGTATCAAGGAGTAAATGGGCTTTTTGCTCTTCGGCGTCCAATGTAGTGTCTCGAACAATAAGATAGGTGGAGAGAAGCAAGAGTAAGAGTAACGCAGATCCTCCACTCACAAGGGCAACAAAAATCTTTGTTGTTAATTTAGCGTTTTTAAAGTTATTCATTCAATCCACCGTACCATTTGATAAAGAGCTGTATTAAAGTGATAATTACCCAATTTTAAGGTATTTTTATTGAGAGTAATGACGGTTGAACGCTCGATAGAAATAGAACCCAGTGCCCCAAGGGGTAAATCGGTAATATTATAGACAAACGAGGGAATTTTTTTTTCTTTGGTGAGGGCAATTGTTTGTACAACTGTACTTTGACTGGCGTCAAGGAGATAGACAAAGGAGAGGTCACGCCGTGCAAATAGCTCATTGGTGGTGATCGCTTCAGCGGTAAATTTGAGATTTCCTACTTGACCTTTGTAATAATTATTTATTTTAGTAGCAATTTCGGAACTCAAACCCTTGTTATCGCTGATTACGCCAATGATAATATCAGATGAGATGCTTTTACGGAGTATATCGGTATTAAGAGCCATAATCTTGGGGATCATCCGAATTTGGGTATTCAGTAAAAGACTATTTTCTGCGAATAAAAAAGGGACTAAGCAAAAAGAGAGAAGTAAAAGACGTAACATCTTAGAACCTCCATCCTGCACGAAGCCAAAAATTTCGTTCGGCTATAGGGTAATCTCCACTATACGTATCGGCAGTGGCAGGATAACGGACGATTGTATTTCCAATATCTTTGATCCCCCCTTGTGCATACCACCCTTTTTTGGTCTCCATATTCCAACCAAGGGAAATATCAAGGGTGTTATAAGGGGCTAAATTATCGCGAATATCATCTATATACCGTTTTTTGCTTCCCACATAATTCCAAACTCCCCCAAGGGTCCAGTCATTGGCAAAATCATACGCGTATGCCACTTTTATAAGATATGATGTCGCATACGGGAGAGGATATTCGTTATTGGAGTTATCTTTTACCTCCCCTTGACTGTAGCTGTACGAAAGGGAAATGGTATCATTGGGGGTGAGTTTTCCCCGTAATTCAGTTTCACCGCCATAAATAGTATTCTTACCTAAATTTTGAAACGTCCCCGTTGCATCACGAACGATTTGCTGCGAATTGATAAGATAGAAGAGATTGATCCCTGCTGTGAGGTTCGTATTGATTTTACGCAGATATTGGGCTTCGAATGAATGAACATGTTCGTGTGTAAGATCGGGATTTCCCCCTGCATAACGGCTCCATGTCAGATACATCTCTTGAAATGAGGGGAAACGATTTCCAGCACTTCCCATAAGTTTAAAAATATTGTTATAGGTGGGCTGATACACGAGTGAAGCACGTCCATAAAAGTCGGAACCAACATCGGATGTCTTTATGAGTCCCAGTGTCATTGCTATAGCGATTTGATCATTAACGGTCATGGTATCGGAAAGATAGAGATTAGTACTTTGACGCTTAGCATCTTGATAGTTGAAGTATTGAAACGCTGTGTCGGTATAATCAATTCTATCCGTTGTCAATCCTGTTTTATTCGTGGTAATTGAATACGAATCTATCGCCGCATCCCACGTTGATTCAGCCCCAGCCATGAGATGGTGCCCCTCTAATGCCTCATAATGAAGCGATGCACCGCCGCTGATACGGCGACTCTTGACCATTAATGATGCCCAATACCCGTCCATAAAGGTGACTGTTTTAGTCGCGTGTGTAATGGGACTTAGTAAAAAAGTGTAGGTACCTGTAGGAAGTGGTCGCGAATCACTCTTCCAACTGTCTTCCATAATGGAGCTTTTGAGGATAAGGTTGAGATCGCATGCTAGGGGGAGGGTATATTTGCCTTGAAGATACCATGAAGGTTGTTGGAGTAATCCATCAGAATTGGGGAGGGCATTGAGATTTCCGAAGGCACTCTCATTTTTGT
>JAABPY010000067.1 GCA_011391735.1 Sulfuricurvum sp.
TATTTATAAGAAATTCGAAGCACTAAAGAATGTCAAAACGGGTCTGTATGGCAAGATAAAATTCACATACTTGTCGGCTGTTGTTGAACATAAAAAAGTTGGGAAAATAAAGATAGTTTTTATCAAAACAAAAGATAAATTGATACCATTAGTCTCAACCAATTTAGAACTTACTGATGATGAAGTTATTGAGATTTATAAAAGAAGATGGGACATCGAACAAGGCTATAAAGAGCTTCGTCAACACTTTGGATTTGGTAAGGAAGAAAACCGCATTTACGAAGCATTGATTGGTAGAATTACCCTCTCATTTTTCACTTACAATATCGTTAGCTACATTAACCGTATTAGTAATGAACCTAAAACCATTGGTGGACTATTCGCAGATTTAGAGTGTGAACTCTCGACTTTGGCAATCGCCATGAAGTATTTTATTCAAATACTTGAAGGGCTAGCAAAAGTTGAAGATATTGTAAATAGAAATGAAGATTTAGTGAATATCATCACTGTGCTGCAGGATGTAACTCAAAAAATACTCGGTTTTAGGTGCGAAAGTTAAGATCAAATTATCCTCTTGATAAAATACAACTCTATAATCCCCGATTCGCAATCTGTAAGCCCCATCAAATGGGGTTTTGAGCTTTTTGATTTTTGTTAAGACTGGATAACTTGCAAAATCTTCAATCCCATCAAGTAAAGACGAAGCGATTGATTTGTCAAGTTTACTGAGTTGTTTGACGGCTTTTGGATCGTATTGTATATCATAAGCCAAGAGATGCTCTTACATTTTGGTGTGGAATGGTTTCTAAAGTTCCCATTTTATAGTCTTGAACCGTTTTTGTGACAGCTTGCACATCAAAATACTCCTGCAATGCTTCCCTGATCACTTGAGTTTTTTTCTTGCCACTCTCCAAAGCGATCATACACAATTCATCTATTAAATTTTCTTCCAAAGTGATAGTTACTTTTTTTGTCATAGTGATTTCCTTCTATTTTGCCATATTTTACCATACTTTTAATAAGATACTTTACAATTCCAACACAAATTAATCAACGTGTTGGCTTGGCAATCGCCTGTCATATCACCAATACAGATAGAAATTTCCCTTTTCATGTGAATGTTCAAAATGAAATCTAAGCGGATTTGTAATGACGGAGCAAGTAAAATCGATTGATTATCGGACATCGTAAAGAAGTCTATTAACATTTAACTCCTGACTCCTATTTTATTGACTTATTTTATCTTTTTGGATACAATCAGTTCATTAACTCGCTGCTCATCTTCATTGGTGAGTGTAGCCTCCCCTCGAAAGAGGGGTTGAGTCATAAAACTCTACAAATGACTTTTCTAAACTTTCGAATACATTTTTATCAAGATTTCCTGTTTTGTAAGCCAGCCTTTTAGCATCTATCGTTTTCACTTGACTTAGTATCGCACTATTTTGTTTCTCTTTAAAATCAATAATGCAATGAAATTTATCCTCTTTGATTTTTGACGTCAAAGGAATAGCCAAAAAAGTGTTTTTATTTATTTTTCTAAAAATCACTACGGGTCTTAGAAAATTCTCCCCTTTCCCATATACTTCATAACCAATATTTTGTCCAATAGATACAAACTAAATCTCCCCTTGTCGAAAATGTATACGATTTTTATTTTTATGAATCTCTTTTTTTATAGCATTCCAACTGTCAAAGTTTATTATCTCTTCCACTTTTTATCCCTTTTTTTGGGTCTGATCCCATTATTATTTTATCACGGACAATATCTAACAATTTCTTTTTAATCTCCATAATTCACACCTCTCGCTTAAGGGACATCATGTCCTTTTAATGGGTTATTTGACAAATAACGGAACACTTTGTCCAAATAACAGCTACTTTCATGCTAAATGGACACTCTTTTCTTTAAGAATAATAATGTAAATGATGAAAAAACATCGGAAAAATGACAATTTGACCTATAATTGCTTGAATTGATGCTTATAAATGGACAGTTTGCATGTTCCTTTAATAATTACTATTCAGTGTTTTTGTGTTACAGTGTTCCTTGAATAAATAGTTATGAGAAGGGAGCGTCATGAGTATTAAGCAACAAGTCGAAGATGCTATTTTTCTAGCTAAGAATGAAAGGCACTTAGGTGCGCTTACTAATTTGATGCTCGCCGTCGCTGCGTCATCCAGAAAAACATTTCCAAAAGGTAAAGCTAAATCATTGAAAGACCCAACAAAGAATATGGGAGACGGGGAAGCGTTCAGTTTGTTTGTTGGTGGCCGAATCAGAAAAATTCTCTTTGGCGATTATGGAGGGCCAGACACTGGTAATAGCGGTATTAGTGTTAACTTTAAAGGTAAGCAGCATGACGTTGCATATATCCTCTACAAATACTATCGGTGTGAACTCGTACATGAAGGTGAGCTACCTGAAGATATTGAGTTCAGCGCTCCCAGCGAAAACCAAAACATGGGAATTAATAATGGTGGCGTAGGCGTATCAATTGGGTGCGGTAATGCGATGGTTCTTGATTATGGGTGGATAGATCTTTTAGTTAACGCAGTTGTTTACGCAAGGTGTAATGGCAAAGTTTTCGGTATTGATCACATTGAATTGGTTGCGGTTGAAGGAGTGAGCGAAAAAGAGCATTGCGAATCAATGGTGGAGGCTTATGGCATTACTCCTGGGCGATATCAAATATTAAAAGAAGCAACTAAACATATAACACCAGACTGTGTTGTTAAAGATAGTGATGAAGTGTTGGTTAAGAAATTTAGCGATCTTGTTTCAAAGAACGTTATAAGTGGCGGTGCAATAACTGGACTTTCTAGTCATGATTTGTCAGATCGAGAGGGCAAACTCTTACCAAAAGGCCTAGAGATTCTTAAAGAAATTGGAGCTGTGTATCAAATCGTTGCAGCATAATCTCATAACAAAGCATTGCACCGGACTCGCTGCGCTCGCACGGTGAATGCGGCGTTATGCTACAAATGGAAGGCTTGAAGAAAAAGGGAGAACTGTCGATGTATGAAATAGCTGAACGCTTTGAGATGGAAGGGAGGGGACTTTTACTAAATAGGGTTCTGCCCCCATATTTTAGCAGTTTATTTTTCGGGTAGAATCGTAGACGAACTTAGAAAGTTTAAAAGGAGTATTCCCAATGAGCAATCAAGAATTCAGTAAAAGGGCTTGTTTATGGATAAAATAAAAGAGTTGCATCATACAGTTAACTATAATTCCTTTTTGGTAGAGATCAAAAATCAAATAAAAATTTCGCAGCAAAAAGCATTTAGTGCTATCAATCAAGAGATGATAATGCTTTATTTTCATATTGGGGCTATGATTGAACAAAGACAAAAAGAGCTTGGTTGGGGTGCAAAGGTTATCGATAAATTGAGTCAAGATATTTTACGTGAGTTTCCGAATATGAGTGGATTTTCAACGAGAAATATTAAACTTATGGTGCAGTTTTACAAAGAATATGCCGATGATGAAATTGGGCAACTATCGGTTGCACAAATTCCTTGGACTCATAATATTATCTTGATTCAAAAAATAAAAGATAAAGAATTACGATATTGGTATATACAAAAAATCCTTGAAAATGGCTGGAGCAGGGACGTTTTGACGCTTATGATTAAAAGTGAAGTTCATAAACGAGAAGGAAGTCTCGTCTCTAATTTTAAAAATATTTTGCCTCCGCTTGAGAGTGATTTGGTGCAGCAATCTTTTAAAGATCCGTATCGATTTGATTTTTTGACCATCACGGAGCCATTTAGAGAAAAAGAGCTTGAAAATAGTCTCATAAAACACATGGAGAAATTTTTAATCGAGCTTGGAAGCGGATTTGCATTTGTAGGACGACAATATAAGCTTGAAGTCGGTGATGATGACTTTTATATCGATCTACTTTTTTATCATTTAAAGCTTCGATGTTTTGTCGTCGTTGAGCTTAAAAAAGGGAAATTTAAACCTGAATATTCGGGACAAGTGAATTTTTATTGCAGTGCTGTTGATAGTGTTTTAGCTCAAAAAGAGGATAAACCCACTATTGGGCTAATCCTTTGCCAAGAAAAAAATGAGATCGTTGCAGAGTATTCGTTGCGAAATATGTCTCAACCTATTGGAATATCAGAATATCAACTGACTGAAATTTTACCAAAAGAGTTCGAGTCTTGTTTACCGACGATAGAGATGATAGAAAATGAACTAAAGAGTAATTTGGAAGAATTGCTAATTTAATAGGGCGTTTATCGTAAATGAGATAAAATCGCCTACAACTATATACATATTTTAGGGCAACAAAAAATGAATTATTCCCCCTCGACTATCGAAGCAAAATGGCAAAAATTTTGGGCTGACAATAAAAGTTTTGAGCCTAGTGAAGATTTTACCAAAGAAAAAAAATACATTCTCAGTATGTTCCCTTTCCCAAGCGGACGGCTGCATATGGGGCATGTGAGAAACTACACCCTTAGCGATACATTCGCCCGTTATTACCGTCAACAAGGTTTTAATGTTCTTCACCCTATTGGTTTTGACAGTTTTGGGATGCCTGCGGAAAATGCGGCGATTAAAAACGGGTCTCATCCTAAGGGGTGGACGTACGATAATATTGATTATATGAAAAAAGAGTTCGCCTCTTTGGGTTTTTCTTTTTCTAAAGAACGAGAATTGGCAACGAGTGATGAACTGTATACGAAGTTTGAGCAGGGCTTTATTATTGATATGTATGAAAAAGGGCTTCTTTATCGCAAAAAAGGGATGCTCAACTGGTGTCCCCATGATTTGACCGTTTTGGCGAATGAGCAAGTGGTTGACGGATGTTGCTGGAGATGCGATACCCCCATTGTCAAAAAAGATATGAATCAGTATTATTTTAAGATTACCCAATATGCGGATGAGCTTTTGGACGATTTGCATAAACTTGAGGGGGGTTGGCCGAAACAAGTTTTGACGATGCAGGAAAACTGGATCGGAAAATCGAACGGTTTGGCGTTTGATCTGTTTTTTGATGAAGCTAGCAAGGTAAAATTAGCCTCAAATTTTGATCGTTTTGATGTCTTTACCACGCGCCCTGATACGATTTACGGTGTTTCCTATACGGCGTTAGCCCCTGAACATCCCATTGTCTCATATATGATAGAGAACGCTTTATTGAGCGATGACGTTGTTTCTCAAATCAAAGAGATGAAAAATAGCTCTTCCATTGATCGCCAAAAAGAAAAAAGTGGCGTTCCTCTGGGGCTTGATGTGATCCATCCCCTCACAGGTGAGAAGGTTCCTGTGTGGGTCGCTAATTTCGTTTTGATGGATTACGGCAGTGGTGCGGTGATGGCGGTTCCTGCGCATGATGATCGAGATTTTGATTTCGCTCAAAAGTATGATTTGCCGATTCATGCCGTTATTAAACCCTTGGACGGTGAATTGGATTTAAGCAAAGCGTACACAGAGGTAGGGGTTCTTTTTAATTCACAACAATTCGATGGGATCAACTCAAAAGAGGCACAATCTAAAGTAATAGAGTATTTTGAGTCTGAAAAAATTGGGCAAAAAACGACGAATTATAAACTCAAAGATTGGGGGGTTTCCCGTCAACGCTATTGGGGTGCTCCACTTCCTTTCGTCCATTGTGATGATTGTGGACTAGTGATGGAGAAAAAAGAGAATCTTCCTGTCGCTCTTCCTCATGATATTGAGATTACGGGAGAGGGAAATCCTCTCGAAAAACATCCGACATGGAAACATTGTCAATGTCCACAATGTGGAAAAGATGCGATTCGTGAGACCGATACGATGGATACGTTCGTTGAGTCAAGCTGGTATTTCCTACGCTTTTGTGCATCGCCTGAAAACTGGGAGAGTGAAGCGTTTTCGAGTGAACAAATCAAATACTGGATGGGTGTTGACCATTACATCGGCGGGATTGAACACGCTATTTTGCATCTGCTCTACGCACGATTTTTTACCAAAGTATTTCGAGATTTGGGATACATCGAGTTTGATGAACCGTTTGAAAAACTGTTAACGCAGGGGATGGTTCTCAAAGATGGGGCAAAAATGTCCAAATCCAAAGGCAATACCGTTGATCCTGATGCCATAATCCTAAAATACGGTGCGGATACAGCACGTCTCTTTATCCTCTTCGCTGCTCCTCCTACCCAAGAACTAGAATGGAATGACAGCGCGGTTGAGGGGGCGTTTCGTTTTCTCAAGCGGTTTGCCGATAGAGCGCAGTATGTGAACAAAAGTAATACCATTGTAAAAATAAACCACGCCTCCCTTTCTAAAGAGGAAAAGCATGCCCGTAAAAAAGTGTACGAAGCACTTAAACGTGCTCAAGACGTGTATGTTGAGCGTTATACCTTTAATACAATGATCGCAGGGTGTATGGAAGCGATGAATGCGTTGGGTGAGCAAAACAATCGTGAGGTGTGGAGTGAAGGATATTGGATTCTAGCTTCAATTTTAGAGCCTATTATTCCCCATTTGTGTTGGGAACTCTCCTATACCCTTTTTGGAGGGAAAAATTTGGGTAGCCAAGAGGTATGTGACGAAGTTTTTGACGTGGATGCACTCACTCTTGGGGTTTCGGTTAATGGAAAAAATCGTGCTACTATCGAGGTAGGAGTTAGTGAGACGAACGAAGCGATTATTGAAATAGCCAAAGCGTCGGTTGAGAAATGGATAGAGGGGAAAGAGATTGTAAAAGCAATTGTTGTCCCGAACAAATTGGTTAACTTGGTTATCAAGGGATAAAGGTGAAGTTTCTTCCCGTTTTTATAGTACTTATTCTAATGATAGGGGGGTGTGGTTATGCCCCTGCGTCCCATTACGCACAAATGGTGGTGGGTGAGAGTGTCAGCACGGAAGTGGTGATACGAGCAGAAGATCCTCAAAATACGGTTATTATCAAAGATGCCGTTGATATGGCGATTATTACGAAATTTCGGACGGCATTGGTCGCCAAAGGTTTGGCTCAAACGCATCTAAAGTTTCAGATTGCTTCGGTCTCTTTCCTCCCGTTACGGTATGATTCCAATGGGTATGTTATTACCTATCGTACCATAGTTGCTATGAGTATTGAGCGAACATCTCTGAGCGATCATGGGAATTATAGTGTTTCGGGGATGTATGATTTTGATATTCAGCCCAATGCTATTATCTCCGATCAAGCTCGCTTTGATGCGATTCGATTGGCTTCTCAAAAGGGTGTTGATGCGTTTAGTGCGCAAGTGGCATCTCAAGGTACAAAATCTCTTAAGGAGTAGACAGTGACGATTAATCAAATTGTACGTAACACGGTAGAGCGGTTAAAAGCAGAGGGGAAGGCTTGGACTCCTGAATATTATACTGAGGCATTTTGTGCAGAAGCTAAAAAAGCAGGGATTGTAATGGTAGAGTGTAGTGGTGTAGAACGTTTTACATCGTTACTGGATAAAAAAACACAAGAAGAGCTCAAGCAGTACCGTGTTCGAACTACGGCAGAATTGATCCGTTTTTTAATTTCAAAACTGAGTCGAATGAATCCGAATGAAGCTTCTGTGATGGTTGAATTATTAACATCACTTGTGAGATCGATAGCACAAAGTATTGATATCCTCCATAATCCCGAAGCATCTGCCTTGGCAAAAAAAACAATGTCTATATTGGAAGTGCAAGGGGGAAAAACCCAATTGGAGCTTTTGAAACAAGCGTGGGGAAATTTTGCTGCTATTTATGATGATGGTTTTTTGATGAAACTCTCCCCCTACGGACAGATTGATCGGTTTGATTTGAAGAAAACCGTCGAAGGGTTGACCCCCTTGTCTAAATCCTCCTCTCATGATGATGTGACAACAATCTCTTCTTTATTGATGCTGGGACTCTCCCCCTCCATTGCTCCTCAAATGAATGATGAATTAATGACATTAACACAAAAGATATACACTAATCCTGAATTTATTTTAGAGTCTTCTTTTGAGCATGAACTCAAAATGGCAATTGCAATGCGGATCGCTTTGGATAAAAAAAATGTGAATGATATGCTCAAAGTTCTTGATTCTCTTCTTGGGAAGCTTTCGGTACAGCTCATAGATTTGATTGAGAGAAGCGATATTTCCAGTAGCGAGATTAAAGGGATCAAAAAAGATTTGGAAGGATTAGGTGAAGAGAGATCGGGAGATTTCAAAACGGCACATAGAAAATTGTATACCATTGCGACGACTCTTGAAGAGAAAGTGGAGCTTCTAAGCAAAGATCTTAAAGCGCATAATGACAAAGTGGTGACGATGGGAAGCCGTATTGCGACCCTTGAACAAGAGTTAGCGGAAGTAACGCAAGCATCACGTGAGGATTTTCTCACGAAGCTCTACAATAAGCGAGCATTAGAGGAGATGATGGCGCAAAAAGAGGCGGACTTTGAACGGTATGGGCACTCTTATTGTATTGCTATGTTTGATTTGGACCATTTTAAGAGTGTGAATGACACGTATGGACACGATGCTGGGGATGCCGTCTTAAAAGCATTTGCCCAAATACTCAAAAATAATGGGCGTACCAATGATATTATTGGTCGTTTTGGTGGAGAAGAGTTCTTGGCAATTCTAGGGGATACCGATATAGAGGGGGCGAAAGTATTTGCCAATAAAGTACGCCTTCAAGTGGTAAAAGCCCATTTTGTCTATCAAGATAAACGGATTGCGGTGAGTGTGAGTATCGGCTTGGCGCTTCGAACCGATTATCCGTCATTGCGTAGTACAATCGTAGGGGCAGATGAGAGGCTCTATGATGCGAAGAAAAAAGGGCGCAACCGCGTCGAGCCTGCATGAGTTTAGATCTTTTTCTTTCTCAAAAACCCCTTTTTTACGATGTTATTGATCTTGAGCGTTTTCCTAACGCTTTTGATCGGATTGCTCACCATTTTAAGCTTCCTAAAATTATTCACCTTGTTGGAACCAACGGCAAAGGGTCTACGGGACGCTTTTTAGCCACGGCATTGCACCGTATGGGTAAGAAGACAGGACACTACACCTCTCCTCATATTCTTTGTTTTAATGAACGCATTTGGATCGACGGGGACGATATTTCGGATGACAAGCTTGAGGGTACCCATCAAAAGCTTTACTCTTTATTGCCTATGGATATTTCGGACTCTTTGAGTTATTTTGAGTATACGACACTTCTTGCCCTTGTTGCGTATGAAGAGTGTGAATACGTCGTCCTTGAAGCAGGACTTGGGGGGGAGTTTGATGCGACCAATGTTTTTGATAAAGTCTTGAGTATCTTCACCCCCATTGATTTTGACCACAGTGCTTTTTTGGGGGATACGATTGCCTCCATCGCAGGGACAAAATTACGAAGTATGCAAACCAAAGCGTTGATAGGGAAACAGCCTTATATCCAGACGAAAATTATCGCCCGTCAGATTGCAACCCAAAAGAGTTGTACCCTCTTGTGCAGTGATGGGATGATTACGGAAGCGATCAAGGAGAATGCGGTAACTCTTGCGGTTAAAAATAGACTTAGTGATTATTTGCGGGAAAATCTGGAACTTGCCATGGCGGCTTTTGAGATTTTGGGCTATGAGGCTACAATAGAACTTTTTGATCAAGAAGCACTCTTTGGGCGACTTACCAAAATACGAGAGAATATCACCCTCGATGTAGGACATAATGCCCTAGCGGCAAAAGCAATCGCTGAAACGTTTGCTGGACAAAAAATAACACTTGTTTATAACACCTACGCCGATAAAGAGTATCGAGAAATTTTGTCACTTTTATCGCCGATAGTTGAAAAAGTTGAGATTATTGAGGTGAATGAAGCTCGGATAGTAGAGAGAGATTTCCTTGAATCTGCCCTTCGAGAATTGGGAATAGCCTATAGTATGTTTGAAGTTTTAGATGAGACGAGAGAGTATTTAGTCTTTGGTAGCTTTAGTGTGGCGGAGGCGTTTTTGAAACGTTTGAGCCATAATAATTAAGTAAAAAAAGGTTTCGAAATGTCAAATTTAGCTTATGTCGAGTTATACGATAAAAACGATTATTATCAGTGGGAAGGGGATTGGGAACTTATTCATGGATCTGCTTACGCAATGTCCCCCTCTCCAATGTTTAATCATCAGTTTATTAATTTAAAAATATCACGTCAGTTGGATGAGAAGCTTGATAATTGCCCTGAGTGTTATGCAATCTTTGAGACTGATTTGGAACTTAGTGATGATACGGTTTTACGACCCGATTGTATGGTTATTTGCTATGAACCCCAAGAGAGACTCAACAAAGCCCCTGAGATTGTTTTTGAGGTGATTTCAAAAGGGACGGCAAAACGAGATGAGTATCTTAAGTTTGAACTCTATCAAAGTGAGGGGATTAAATATTACATTCTCGTCTATCCCAATGGAAATAAAGCCAAAGTGTATAAGCTCAAAGAGGATAGATACGTCAAAGTAGGCGATTTTACGGATGAACACTATACGTTTGAACTTGAAAAATGCAGTATCGATTTTGATTTTAATTTTATCTGGAGGAAGGGTGTTGTGAAGTAGAGGTAGGATATATTACTTACTGATGTTACACAGTAAATTTATTTCCCCTCATCCTCGAGCTTGACTTGGGGATCCATCCCCATAAATCAAGGTTGGACACCCGCTTTTGTGGGTATAACGAAATATAAAATACCCTTGTTGAATTCCGCTATAATTTTTGTATTTTAGTGGATGAGATAGGGATTGAGGAGAAAAAAAGAGTGGCTAGTATAAAGGCTAAAAACAAAACTATAAAAAAACTTCTCGATGAACAAATTATTACTCAAGAACAATTTGAGATTCTTTTTGAAGCAAAAGATACATGGTATACTGACCATAATGGTAAACAAAACTGGAATACCTCAGAAGACAAAATCGCATTTTTTTATGAAACATTTGAGTATATTCTAAATCTTTTTGATGTTGAAAATATAACAGATTTAAGCTATATACATTTTCCTCCATTTGAATTTCAAAAGCACATCATCGTTACATCACAAGGTATAAATTTTCAAAAAGCCATTTTTTATGGCATTGCAGATTTTACAAAAATTGTTTTTTCAGGCCATGCAGATTTTTGGCAATCAACATTTAATGACGAAGCACTTTTTGTTAAATCTGTATTTACTAGCAAAGCTAGATTTGTTAGAACTACATTTTGTACAAAATCCAATTTTTCAATGAGTGAATTTTTGAGTATAGCTGATTTTAGAGAAGCAGTATTTCAATCAAATTCTATTTTTCATGATGCTATATTTAGAAAAAAAACTAATTTTAAAGGGGTTGTTTTTAGGAATAATGCCAATTTTAGAAATACTAATTTTAGTGATATAGCATATTTTAGAAATGTTAAATTTTCTAATTTAGCTGATTTTAGTAGCTGTGGATTTGCTCAAAAACTAATTCTACGTGATAGTAAAATTGGAATATTAAAACTAGATGATATTGAAGTTGAAAATCCAAACTTCTTAAATATGTCTGCATACCATGAAGAGTGTCCTAATGGCAAAATTCTTACGAAAGTCAATTTTGCCAATAAAGAAACTGTGAGGCTTATCAAAGCTCATCTTGAAATGCAAAACAATATCACTGAGTCAAATAAATATTTTGCTCTCGAACAAGAACTTTACTTAGATGAGTTACTAAAGCCTATTTCTACAGAACCCAACAAATGGCAGACGATCATAACCCTTTTTTTAAATCAATATGTTTCTCATTTTGGAACAGATTGGCTGAGGTCACTTATGGTGCTGATTATTACAGGCTATATTGTAATCATGGGATATATGGGGCTAGATGCTTTTGGATACCTTGAGAATGATAAAGACAACTCTATTAAACATTTCGCAATCGATACATATTGGGCATATTCTTTACTAATGATTATAGGCTGGGGGTTTATTTATAACTACACACTCAGTAAAAATAAATATATGGTTATGGCAGGTTTATCGTTGATTGGATGGATTTTTTTTATTGCAAACATTTACAATCTTGAACCAAGAGCATTTACTAATTACATAGTTCAGATAACCAATCCAATCGGTGCATTTAAAGATGTAGAACTATACAAAGGGATTGAGTTTTATGCAACTATCGTTCGAATTACAATAGCTGTAATGATTTATCAGCTCATTGTTGCATTTCGGAACAATACAAGACGTTCGTAAAATGCAAGTTAATTAATGATTTGAGAAGGGAATTAAATGAGTAGTCGTACAAATAAAATAATAACATTTAGTATACATTTAGTTACTAGAGACTATCATTACATCGATAGAGCCTCCCAAGCCTCTTTACAATGCTCACAGGGGGAGGACTATAATTGACTTCACATTTTCTCCAATCTTATAACAAATCTTTCAAAACAATAGATGAACAAATCGAGCTTCTAAAATCTCGGGGTATGTTGTTTCGCGATGAAGATCAGGCAAGACATTATTTGCTAAATCTGAACTATTACCGACTGAGTGGATATTGGCTTCCGTTTAAACAATCGGATGAGTGTTTTAATCCCAATCTCTATTTCGAGGATATTATCAATATCTATCTCTTTGACAGCGGTTTAAAAGCATTGCTCTATCAGGCATTGGAAACGATTGAAATATCGGCAAAAACAAAGTTTGCTTATTATCTTTCACAAGCGTATGGGGCACACCCGCTCAAAGCGGAGAATTTCAAAAATGAATATTATTTTGCCCAATCGTATGCGAAACTGCAATCTGAGTTAGAACGGCAAAGAGAGCGAGATTTTATAAAACATTATCGAGAAAAATATTCTGACGAGCTTCCTCCATTGTGGGTGTGTGTCGAAGTGATGACATTTGGATTACTCTCGCAGTTGACCAAAAATATCAAAAATATAAAAGTCAAAAGATTGATCGCAGGGTGTTATGATTTGGATATGAGAATTTTTGAATCGGTACTGTACCATCTCTCAACCATTAGAAATCACATTGCCCATCATAGCAGGCTCTATAATCAGTCATCCGAAATCACGTTTGGAATACCGAAAGTTTTAGAGGATCAGTGCAATAAAGATCAGTTAGGATCACTCTACAACACGATTGTAATCAGTGACCATATTTTAAAAAAAATTGATCCGAATAGTACATTAATGGAAGATGTATTGCTATTAGTAGATAAACATCGAATCGATAAAAGTAAAATGGGTTATAAAAGCCAAGGAAAAAACAAATGTCCCAACCAAAATTTTATGAATATTTAAAAAACAATCCGAAAAAACGGTGTGATATCATCCTCTGTGAAGATGCCAAAGAAGCCAGTGAACTTGCGGATGTAGCAACGTTTTTGGAGGTGGAGACCCTTGTCTTGCCCGATTTTAGAGCATCGTATATGGATGATTTGCGCCCCTTTAGTGAAGAGTTATTTGCCCTTTTTGCGGCGTTGCGGTCGTATTACAGTGCCAAGAAAAAACCGCTGATTATTGCCCCCCTTAAAACACTCCTTTATCCTCTTCCACATCCTTCATTACTTCAAAGTATGACCATAGAGTTTGCTTCACGGCTGGATTTGAAACAGTTAAAAGAGACACTGCACCGTTGGGGGTATACCTTTGTGGATATGGTGGAGATGGAGGGTGAAATATCCCATCGGGGTGATATTCTCGATATTTTTATCCCCAATACTCCTAATCCCTATCGTATTAGCCTTTTTGATGACGAGGTGGAAGAGATCAAGATGTTTGATGTCCAGACACAGCGAACCGATAAAGAGGAGCTGGCGTCCATCGAGGTTACCAGTGCTTTTTTCTCTCTAAGCCAAGAGCAGGGGGAACGGTTTGATAAGGCGATCTTAAACGCAAAAAGTGATAGTTTTGTCAAAGATATGGCATCGCTGGGCTTTTGGGTATTGGGGGAAGAGGGGGCTGATTTTACCCTCGGTAAATCACTGATGCGCCTTCATGAGATGAAAAGTTTACTGGATGAATCGTATGGGCTTGATTTTCCTGTTATCCCTCGAAGCCATTTGGAAGTGGCGGTGCTTCCTGATGCGGTGCGGTATCAATCTCTTATCGCCCCCAATTTTCAAACACTCCATGCTCTCCATAAAAATAAAAAGTTTACCCTCATTGCCGCAAGTGAAACACAGCTCAAAGCGGCAGGGATTTTTGACCTCAACGGGATGAGTGTCAAAACATTGGGGATTGTCCTTAATCTTATCAGTGCCGATGAGGTGATACTCTCTCTCAATCGCTATGAGAAGAAACGGCGTCGTCGTAAAACCTCAATATTGCTTGATGATCTCAAAGTGGGCGATTATGTTGTTCATGAAGAGTATGGTGTGGGGATTTTCGTCGGGATTGAGCAAGCGGAAATTCTTGGAGGGATTAAAGATCTTGTCGTCATCAAATACATGGGGGAGGATAAACTTCTCCTCCCTGTCGAAAATCTTGATACGATTGATCGCTATATCGCTTCAGGAAGTCTTCCTGTTTTAGACCGTTTAGGCAAAGGAAGTTTTGGAAAACTCAAAGAGTCGGTTAAAGCACGTCTTTTTGAAATCGCCTCGGAAATTGTCTCCATTGCAGCAAGTCGTGCCCTTATCAAAGCCCCTGTTTTGTGCGTCGATGCGGGGGAACTCAAACGGTTCCAAGCCGCATCGGGATTTGAGTATACTGCCGATCAAGCCAGTGCGATTGCTTCCATTGTGCAGGATATTGGCTCGGGGCATATTATGGATAAGCTCCTTAGCGGTGATGTGGGGTTTGGAAAAACGGAAGTGGCAATGAATGCTATTTTCGCGGCAACACGTGGGGGGTATCAATCGCTTCTTGTGGTCCCTACGACGCTTCTTAGCTCTCAGCATTTCAAATCCTTGCAAGAGCGCTTTCGTGATTTTGGGATTCGTGTTGCGAAACTTGACCGTTTTGTGAGTGCCAAAGAGAAAACGGCGACTCTTAAAGCCCTCTCGGGAGGCGAGCTGGATTGTGTTGTCGGAACTCATGCCCTCTTTGGGGTGAGTTGTGCGAAGCTGGGGCTTGTTATCATCGATGAAGAGCATAAATTTGGGGTGAAGCAAAAAGAGAAACTCAAATCGCTTTATGAAAACGTCCATCTCCTCTCCATGAGTGCGACCCCTATTCCACGAAGCTTGAATCAGGCAATGAGTTCGATTAAGACGATGTGTGAACTTCTGACCCCTCCTAGTGAGCGCTTAGGGGTACGAACGTTTGTCAAAAATTACGATGAGAAACTGATTAAAGAGGTGATTTTGCGAGAATTGCGTCGTGGGGGACAGCTTTTCTATGTTCATAACTCCATTGATTCGATGATACTTAAATCGGGAGAGCTCAAAGCGATTCTTCCCGATTTACGCATTTTAATTTTACACTCTCAAATTAGTGCGGCGAAAACGGAGGAGGAGTTGGCGAAGTTTGCCAATCGGGAGTATGATGTTCTTCTAGCCACCTCCATCATCGAATCAGGGATTCATATGCCTACCGTCAATACGATGATTATCGACGGGGCGGATCGGTTTGGGATGGCGGATTTGCATCAGTTGCGCGGTCGTGTTGGACGGGGGCATATTGAGGGGTATGCCTATTTTATCGTCGAGGATAAAGATCATCTCACCGAAGAGGCGAAAAAACGGCTTGTAGCATTGGAATCAAACTCCTTTTTGGGAAGCGGATCGGTCCTTGCCCATCATGATCTGGAGATTCGTGGTGGTGGTAATCTCGTGGGCGATGCCCAAAGCGGTCATATTAAGAACATTGGCTACTCTTTGTATCTGAAGATGTTGGAAGATGCGATTAAAATTTTGACCAATCAGACAACAACTGTGAAAGTAAAAGTGGATATTAAGCTTACCGTAAGTGCCTATATCAGTGATGAGGTTGTCACCGAAGATCGCCTCCGTCTGGAGCTCTATCGTCGTTTGAGTCACTGTGAGCGTCCTAGTGAAGTGTATGAGATACTTGAAGAGGTAGAAGATCGTTTTGGAAAACCCGATACTCCAACGAAGCAATTTTTTGAGATTATGGTGATGAAGCTGTTGTGTATTCAGTTGAAAATCAAAACGGTAAGTAATTACAACCAAAATATCGGTATTGAGTATCAGAATGGTTCCAAGGAGAGTCTACAAAGTAAAAGTAAAGACGATGATGATTTGATTGCTACCGTTTTACAGTATTTACGTACTGCCAAGCCAAAGGGTATCTCATGAGCTTTTGTCTTTTTTATGATGCCCAAACGTGCCGTTCATGCGGATGGATGGAGTTGCCCTACGCACAGCAGTTAACCAAAAAAGGGGAGCTTTTACATACCCTTTTGGATCCTTTCAAGCCACAATTATGGTTAAGACCCACTCCTAGTGCAATAAAAGGGTTTCGTAACAAAGCCAAAATGGTGGCAACGCCCAGTTTAGAGGGGGTCGTATTAGGACTTTCCGATGAGGTGAGTTTGATAGAGTGCCCTTTGTACGATGAGAGTATGCAACGTGTTTTGGGGCAGATCCAAGTTTGGCTGCGAAATTTGGGGATCAAGGGGTATGATGTCAAGAAGAAAAAAGGGGAACTGAAATACGTTTTATTGACCCGTAGTAAGTTTGACAACTCCATGATGTTACGTTTTGTCCTCCGTTCTCATGGGGTTGTATCCCGACTTCAAAACGCCCTTTTGGATTTGATTGCCCTCTCCCCCCAGCTAAAAGTCATTACGGTTAATATCCAGCCTGTTCACATGGCGATTTTGGAGGGGGATGAAGAGATCTTTTTGACGGATGAGACGAGACTCGAAGAGCACCTCAATGGCATCCCCCTCTTTATCCGTCCCAAAAGTTTTTTTCAAACCAATACGGATGTGGCGGCCAAACTTTATAAAACGGCGAGTGAATGGGTCAATGAGAGTCGTCCAACAATAATTTGGGATCTTTTTTGTGGCGTTGGTGGATTTGCCCTCCATTGCGCCACACCCAATCGCACTATTGTGGGGATTGAGATTGAAAGTGAAGCAATTGCATGCGCTAAAATCTCCGCCGAGCGTATCGGTTTTGAGAATTTACGATTTGAAGCACTGGATGCGATGAGTTTTACCGCAGAAGCGCAGGGAGTTGCCGATGTGATTATTGTTAACCCTCCACGACGTGGATTGGGGGAACAGCTGTGTAAATGGCTAGAGAAAGTTTCCCCCTCACGGATACTCTATTCAAGTTGTAATGCCCAAACGCTTGCCCGTGATCTGGAATTTTTAGGTGGTTATAGTGTGAGTCGGGTGCAATTATTCGATATGTTTCCCCATACTGCTCACTATGAGACGTTGGTGGAATTAGTTAAAAAAGATTAATACAAATGTTCATTAGATTCACAATACGTTAAATACAGGCGCAAATCAAATTCGAGCTGGTGGTAGTGTGGTTCGATGTGGGTACAGAGGCTATAAAACGCTTTGTTGTGCTCTTTTTCTTTGAGGTGGGCAAGCTCATGGGTGACAATCATCCTCAAAAAGGGTTCAGGGACTTTTTTGAAGAGATGGGAAATCCGAATCTCATTTTTTGCCTTTAGTTTCCCCCCTTGGACACGAGAGACGAAGGTATGGGTTCCCAGTGCTGAGTGTAAATCACGAATTTTGGTATCATAGAGGACTTTAGAGAGTGGGGATGAACTGCGCAGATGACTATTTTTAAGATTTATCACATAGTCGTAGAGTGTTTTATCGTTGAAATAGGGATGTGTTTTTGGGTACTTCTTTAGGAGATGTTTTCCAAGAGTATTGTTTGTGATGAGGTTTTGCACCTGATCACGTGTCTCTTGGCTATAGTTGGTCAAATATTTAAACGGGTGCATAAAATTTAGTTACATTCCGCGTGATTTTTTAATCATCTCATACGCCTCATTAATCTCTTGCACTTTTAGTGTTGCTTCTTTGAGATACTCATCGGAAGCCCCTTGTGCTTTAATAATGTCGGGATGGACTTCACGTACAAGTGAACGATACGCTTTTTTTACTTCATCATTGGTCGCATTGGAACTGATTTTTAACAGTGCATACGATTGGTCGATAGAACTCTCTTTGACACTGTTACGATGGTAGGAACCAAAACGTTCCATCATCGCATTGAGATCTGTATCACTAAATCCTAGATAATAGCCAATACGGCGCACCATCTCCTCTTCACTATGACTAAGCGTTCCATCAATATAACTAAGATTAATGAGAAATTCGACCATTCTTTGTCGTTTATGAGCATCATCGTGCAAAATTTTATAGAGTGCCTGCGCAACTAAATCCAGATTATGCGGGGCATCTTTTTCTTCATCAAAGATCTCTTTGAGAAGTTTTTTGATTGATGATGGGTCGGGGAAGAGGGCACTGATATCGGTGAGGGTATTGCTGATGAGTTCCGCCTCAAGTTCATCGACTCTTCCATCGGCTTTAGCCACTTTTGCCATAAGGGCAACAAACAATCCCAATTCACTGTGTGCTAATGCCTCTTTATTGAGTCCAAATCCAGCAAATTGCTTTTTAGCGTAGGTGTGTTGATTTTTGGAGTAGCCTTTGGTCAACCAGTAAATGAGGATGATTACAAGTGCGAGAATAATAATTTGCGTCATACAAACTCCTTTGAGAAAAATAAACGGTAGTGTATCGCTAAAGTGATAATGAAGGGGTATATAACTCAATTTTTTTTACATTGTTATAGTATAGTTTCAGTTAATGCAAACGCCGAAGGTTTAGGATGGAAAATCAAAAAATTGGCGATTTGGTCGCAAAAATTAAAGCGCTTGAGATGGAACTTGAAGAGGAACTTCATCACGAGTATGAGAAGTTTACCTGTGAAATTACGAAAAAACGGGAAGAGCTTCTTTCCACATATCATCATGATCGTGAAAATTTAGTGAGTTATATCGTACGATCTCCAATTTTGCATCTTGCAAGTGTTCCGATTATTTGGGCGGTAGTACTGCCTGCTATTATGTTGGATGGATTTGTATCTTTCTATCAGTGGAGTTGTTTTCCCATGTATAAAATTGATAAAGTTAAGCGAAGCGATTATATCATTATTGATCGTCACCGACTTCATTATTTGAATGCGATTGAAAAGCTTAATTGTCTTTATTGTAGTTATTTTAACGGTTTGATGGGATATATTAGCGAGATTGCAGCACGAACGGAGCAGCATTGGTGTCCGATACGTCATGCCAAAAGGCTCAAATCGATGCACAATAGTTATAAATATTTTTTTGATTACGGGGACAGTACTAACTTTCGCAAGGGATTGAACGATTTACGAAAGAAATTAAAAGAGGAGAAAGTGTGAAAATAGCGTTTATAGGGGATATTGTTGGTCGTCCAGGGCGAGTGATGATTAAAGAACATTTAATGAAATTACGCCGTGAGCATGGAATCGATTTTGTTATCGCCAACTACGAAAATGCGTCGCATGGATTTGGAATTACCCCCAAAAACGCAAATGAGCTTTTGGCGATGGGGATTGATGTGATGAGTGGCGGTAACCATACATGGGATAAAAAAGAGATTTTACCACTATTAGAAACCCCCCAATTTCTACGCCCCCATAATTATCCTGATGGTGTGATAGGGACGGGGTGTCGTGTTTTTGAGGTGAGGGGGGAAAAGCTGGCTGTTTTGAACCTTATGGGACATTACGGGATGCCGTATACGGACAATGTCTTTCGATGCGCCCGTGACACAGTAGCTCAGTTAAGAGGGGAAGGGGTATCGCATATCTTTATCGATTTTCATGCGGAAGCCTCCAGTGAGAAGCGTGCGATGCTGATGCTTTTACAAGGTCAAGTTAGTGGCATTATCGGAACGCATACCCATGTGGGGAGTGACGATTTCCAGATTACCAAGGGGACAGCGTATTTGACCGATATGGGGCTAAGCGGTTGTCGGGACAATGTGATCGGAATGGAACCAAAAGTGCCCTTAGAGCGATTCCTTACAGGGTTGTCGGGACGGTTCGAAGTACCTGAGAAGTGTAAGAAAATTCTTCAAATTGCTATTATGACGCTGGAAGAGGGAAAATGTATCGAAGCTTTTAAGCTTAAAGTCTTTGATGATGGGAGAGTAATGCGTACGGATGCGTGGAGCGAAGAGTAAATGGAGCTTCATGATTCGCTGGATCTTTTTAGGGCATTAGAAGGGCTTAATCTTCTCGAAAATTCTCCACCGTTATGGTGGCCCTCCTACGGAACCTTTGAAGTTGTTGTGGGGGCGATACTCACCCAAAACACACAATGGTCTCGGGTTCAACTCTCTCTTAAAAATCTCAGTGAGGCTAAACGTCTGACGCCCCAATCGCTTTCAGAGTGCGAGTCTGAAATAGTGATGGAATTAATCCGCCCCAGTGGTCTTTTTAAAGCCAAAGCCCAAACCCTCATTCGCCTCTCTCAAGCGATTCTTGACGATTTTGGCGGTTTTGAGAATTTTGCCTTTTTGGTTGATCGCAACTGGCTATTATCCCAAAAGGGGATTGGTCCTGAAACGGCAGACTCTATCCTTTGTTATGCGTGTGAGCGTCCTGTAATGGTTGTTGATGCGTATACGGCACGATTGTTAAAAGCGTTTGGATATGAATTTGACAATTATCATGATGTACAAGCGTGGTGTGAAATAGGGATGAGAGGATATTTCGATACGCTTGAACTCCCCGTTAGGTTTGCTTGGTTTCATGGGATGATTGTGGAATATATGAAGAGAAACAGTAAGGGGAAAACAGCTAATGTAAAGCTGCTTCGTTGTTGTTTGTAATGTGATTCTCCAAACCGATGATATGACCGTACTCATTAAAGTAAACAGTAACCAGTTGGCTATTGACACACTCTTGTAACTGCGTTTCCTCTACATGAAAATAATGGGCATAATCGTCAAAATGATAGATTAAATGCTCACTTTGAGATTTATGTCTGTTTAGTCTTGACAATATAAATAATACGATAGGTGTTGTAATCAGAACTAAGAGGGCATGTTCAAATGTGACACTAGTAATATTATCGAAAATCCAATCCGCTATTTCATCGGGTGGTACTTCTGACATAATTATTTTATAGAATATAATTAACACGGGTTTCCATAAATAGATAAAAGCCACCCACAGCAAAATAGTTATACCATCCCAAATTATTCTTTTGATTTTAGGCAACTCATGACGCTTATTAATAATTAACGTTTCCATCTCTTACCCTTTTTTAACCTGTTGATGGGCACCACGATCAGGGCTTACCCATCGTGCACGCCCCTTTTTGCTCATTAATACCTTTGGAAGAGCGACTACGGCGGTAAACAAATTAAGGAGCCAGTAGGCGAATGGGTACCAAATCATCCAAAAATAATTTTTTCCCAACCCTTGGTCGTAATGACCATCAAGCCATTTACTAATTGCGAACTGTATCAAACATGCACCGATTAAAATAATACTACTTTGATCGGGTAGAATGGGTGAATGATCGGGAGTCAAATACCCAAGCGGGACAAACAAACTAATAAACCAGACTAAAAATACCAGCACCATACTATACGCCCAGACGATACTTAAAATTTGTTCCACCATCAGCCCCCAAAGGTGGGTTTGTTTGTGCATAAATAAAACTTTAAAATTTTTAAGCATTACTTGAACCCCGCCCATCGCCCAACGTAACCGTTGTTTCCACAATCCACTTAGGGTCTCTGGCATCAAAATCCATACCAAAGCACGAGGCTCAAAGCGTACATCCCAACCGTTACGTTGCAACTTCCACGTAATGTCAATATCTTCCGTCAACATATCGGGACTCCAATACCCCACCTCATGTACCGCTGCTTTTCTAAACCCAGTAATCACCCCTGATACAGTAAAAATCCGTCCAAAACTACGCTGTGCACGCTTAATCATCCCCACAATAGAGGAAAACTCCCCCACTTGAATTTTACCCAATAATGTCGTCCGATTACGTATTCGGGGATTTCCTGTGACAGCGGCAACGTGTGGATAACGGATAAAATGTTTCACCATCCAATGAATACACTGCTTATCGATTAAGGCATCCCCATCAATACACACCAAATACTCATATTTTGCTACTAATGCACCCGCTTGTAGCCCCAACGCTTTCCCCTGATTTTCGGCTAAATTAACCACTTTTAATTTGGGGTACTCTTTTGCCAAGTTCACTAATATCTCTAACGTGTCATCACTACTACCATCGTTAATCGCAATGACTTCAAATTTTGGGTAGTCCACATTGAGGGCATAGGTAATGGTTTCGATGGCATTTTGACCTTCATTATAACAAGGGATTAAAATACTAACCCCATCCCACTTTTCGTTGCCTCTAAGGGGTGGAATAGTGTATTTGAGATAGGGTTTTTCATTTTTAAAATAAAAAAAGATGGCTCCTACTATCCACAAACTTGACATAAAAAGGGGATAATAAAAGACATACCCCAATATCGTATGCCACAGTAAATGTAAGAAAATAGTAAAAGTCATCCAAAATCCTTTTTTATTGGTTGGGTATGGTATTGGAATACATACGGATGGATTTTTGTGAAAATGCTTCATTCATCCTATGGGCATCAGGATTATTGGTAAACACACTGTCAGGATAATAGGCAATATGGTGAACCCCTAAATCATATAAATGTTTTATGGTACTATCCAACTCTTCAGATGAAATAGGTTCATTATCTTTTCTCCAATTGACCGTTTGCAACTCAATGACGGTTCGTTCGAGTCCGCACTCTTCTTGTTTGACATGCTTGAGTATTTCATCTAAGAAGTGCTGTGGATCACTTGCTTGTTCCATATAGGGCATTGCCATAATTGCCGTATAATCATATTTTTTTATGGACTCTGCCAAACTTTGGGCATACCACTCTTGGGAATCACTATTTAAGGCAACCTGCGCATATAAGTTACGTGCTGTTTTAAGTCCTGGTTGTTCGTCTCGTACTATTTGAGCCAATTGCATTGCAAAATCATCCAAATAGGCTGTTTTTAGTTGTGTCCACTTTACAAACTGTTTTCGATTTGTTCTAATTTGAGTGACACTTTGGGATAATCCCCATTTTTTATATTGCTTATGCGCAAATGTACTATCATCTTCAAAGTCGGACAGTGTTACATCATCATGAAAGAGTATTCCGTCAATATAGGCTGATTTTGACAAATCTTCATAAATTTCTTGTATGACTTTTCTCGCTTTAGGAGAGAATGGTGATAATCTCGGATATCCCATATTGAGATGGGTTGGATCAACTTGCAAAGTTACGACTGTATCTTTAGTTGCTTCATTGTTTTGTGGCAACTCCCAAGCGAGCATCGGCATCCACGCATACACACGCTTAACTTGCGTACATTTAGAAATCTGCCATGAAACACGATTAAATAAATTGGCACGCATGGGTATATTTCGATTGGGGAAATAGACACTATCTGCCGCACCATTGGCATCTGGGTCAGCAAATGCTTGCAAATATACGGTATTAACTCCCAACTTTTTAATACGATCAAGCAATAAATCGATATTTTTTTCTTGTTGAATAGGCTCGGAATCATAAATATAATCCAAATCAATATGCGCCGCTTTGGTCGTTCTTGCATCATCGGTAAAATTACCGTTTCGCATCCCTATAAGGAAATCCAAATCTTGAAGAGACATATTCCCTTCAACCAATATACGTCGAAGCCCCCATAATGGTGTAGTGCACGTATTGCTACCATCATCTAATGTTAATCCTATGGGCATACCCAAACGTTGCGCAATGGTGCGTACTTCTTTATTGTAACGTCCGTAAGGCCACACCATCACACGAGGTTTTTGTCCTGTATAGCTTTTTAAGAAGATATTGTTTTCTAATAAATCATTGTAAATGCGTTGCTGATAGCTCTTTTCATCTTCATATCTTTTTTTATCCGCAAGCCATTGACGCGTGGTCAGAGCTGGTTGCATATTGCCCTGCGGGTTGCCAGGGATCCCTTTATGCATACAGCAGCTATGACTGGCAATCTCCACCAAGCCACTGCTTACCATCTCTTTAATCTCTGCTTGACTTAAAAACTTATTACGATCAATCATGTGCCCGTCAAAATCGACTTTATCTTTAGCACGCATCCAATTTCCGACCAATGCGATAACAGAAGGGATTTTGTATTTTTTCAGAATCGGATAAGCATTGGCATACACTGATTGATATCCATCATCAAACGTCATCAAAACCGCTTTGTTGGGCAATGCCTTCTTATTTTTGCGATACGTTAAAATATCATCTACCTTCACAAAGTGGTATCCATGATCGATCAACCAACGGATCTGTTGCTCAAAATGTGCTGGGCTTGTGGCATACGTCGAATCGAGTGTTTCACTTTGATTGGCTATTTCGTGATAACTAAGAACCGTAAACTCATTTTTGTTTTGATCACGGCTACATACATTTGGCAACTCATTTGCCATTACATAGCCACTTGTAACCCCTAGCAATATCAAAATTAACGTGAGTATTGGTTTGAATACATTACCTTGATATTTTACTGTGGTTGAAATCATCATGGGAGGACTCTCTTTAAATTTTAATTAAGTATTGTACATCAGATCCTCTTTTAAATCTCTAAATATAGGGTGATGTAGCTATTGGGTCTAATCGCCAGTTGATTGGGAAGTACGGCGTAATGGATAGTGTTGTGACCACCGCTTTTTAGGATTTAATGAGACTATGTTACAATTCATAAAAATTAAGAAGAGGGGGTAAGTGTTAAGTGAAAAAATGGCAGCAGTTATTGGGAAATAAAAAGATAATTGCTACGATTTTTTTGGTGATTATGCTTATTCTTGGGGTGATTTTTTTCCGTTTGGAGAATGAAGTAACCTCTCAAACGCTGGGAAAACTTAGCGATCATCTTTCAATGGCGTTGAATAATCAATTAGAGAAAGAACGGTCCACGGATTTGCGTTATGCGTTAATACTGAGTCAAAATGGGGCTTTGAATGATGCTTTAGAACAAGATGATGAAGATAAAGGGTTTGATATTCTCTCGGATGTAATGGAATCGATTAAGATGTACACCAATACATTGATCCGTTCTCAAATCATTACGGCCGATTATTTTATTTTTGCCCGCAGTTGGGACAACTCGTATGCGGGGATGCCATTGGATTTTAATCGCCCTGATCTGCTCTATTTCCAAAATCATAAAAAACCGCGCGTGGCTATCGAAGTGGGTCGCAAACTGGGAGTAAAAGCGACAGTTCCTGTCTACAATCAGACGAATATGATCGGATTTGTGGAGGTAGTCTCCTTTTTTGAATCGACACAGGAGTATTTCGACCGTTTAGGGGTGGATATGTATATCCTAATGGACGAGAAGTTTTATGAAACAGCGGTGTTTATGCAAGAAAACCCTGTCCTTGCCAAGGAGTATATTTTAGCCAATGCAAAATACACACAAAGTGATTTGGAATTGCTCAATGGGATTGATTATAAAGTGTTTCGGCAAACACGTGTTGTCTATCGGCAAGGGAAATACCTCTTTTATGAACCGATGAAAAATGGTGAAGGGGAGATTGTTGGTGCGTTTATTTTTGCCCTTACCGCCAAGCAAGTTTCGGCGTATGCCCATTCAAATGAGGAGGATATTTCATTTTTGATCCATCTTAGCCGTAATGAACTGTATGAGGTGATGATGAAAAAATCACTTGACAATGCACTGTTTCAAAGTCTCTATGACAAAGATCTTCTTTATCTTAAAGACAGTGTTGCCCCTGAAGATCGGGAGCTGTTTTTAGAGGAGGCGCGTGAACGGTTTAATGCCTATTCTAAAGAGGAGCTCATTGGTATATTACTAAACTACAAAGTTGCCAAAGAGGTAAAAGGGGAAATTCGATGAGGGTATTATTACTCGAAGATGAGTATATGTTGCGTATTAGTGTGACAGAATTTTTGGAAGAGTTGGGATTTAAAGTGACGGGTTTTTCCAATGGAGACCGAGCACATGAAGCGATTTATGAGACCCATTTTGATCTCTATTTACTCGATGTCAATGTTTCAGGGATAAATGGATTTGAACTGTTGCGAAGACGGCGTAAAGAGGGGGACAAAACACCCGCTATTTTTCTCACTTCAATGGTCAATGTCAATGATCTTCAAGAGGGGTATAGCTCTGGATGTTGCGATTATGTTCGTAAACCTTTTGATCTCTCCGAGTTGCAATTACGGATAATGCACGCCGTTAAAAGCTACTATCACGGCGGAGAGAATAAGCTTGATTTTGGTGATGGGCTTGTGTACGATACGGAGAATTTCACCCTTACTTATAAGGGTGAAACAATCGCCTTAAGTAAAACAGAAAAAGAGATATTTTCGGTATTGCTCAAACATAAGAATCAGATTGTTTCGATGGAGATGTTCCAAGATGAGATTTGGGGAGAGTATGTCGATCCCACTAATATTCGAGTACAGATCAATAATTTACGTAAAAAACTCCCCTTGGAAATTATTCAAAATCGACGAGGATTGGGATATCTCATTGAACGATAATCTCTACGCCCTTAAGAATGCTTTTTGGTACACAATACTGTTTGCTATATTGCTGTTGACGCCGACTTATTTTTATGTTACTTATATGAAATACATCACCGAAATTCAATACGAATTTAAACTCAAAAAGCAATCTCACCTGATTTTACGCTCGATGGAAGAGTTCGATTCCAAAGAGAAAGAACCCTTCTCTTATCCCCGTTATCGGTCCTTTCAGTCGGGGTTATATGATGTTCATTTTACCCCCCTCTTTACCCTCATAAAACGTCCGATAACGATACAAAAAGCGGGATACTACGCAGAAGATGGATATGCCTATCTTGTGGTAGCATTGCCCGAGAGGCGTTATTTTGAGGCGTCGTATTTGGTTGTTGCGGGGGAACTTTCGTATGTGAATATCTATCGGGATATCGTCATCATTCTTTTTGGGATAACCGCCCTTATTTTTGTACTATCACTCTTTTTTCTCGACCGCTTTGCCTTACCGTTTCAGCGTCTGAATAAAAGGCTGGATCTTTTTATCAAAGATTCAATGCACGAGATCAATACCCCCCTTTCTATCATTAATATCAACATTGACCTCTATAACCGCACCAATGCGACGAATAAATATCTCCAACGGATCAAAGCAGCTACCAAAACCCTAGCAACCCTCTATAACGATATGGATTATCTCATTAAAAATGAACGTCTCTCTTTTGAATATGAAGTGATTGATTTGAGCCGTTATTTGCAAGATCGGATTGATTATTTTTCCGAAGTAGCAGCTTTAAAAAATATCACGATAGAGGGGCGTATTGCGCAAGAGGTAAAAATACTGTTTAATCCGACACAGCTTCAGCGTATTATTGATAACAATCTCTCCAATGCCATTAAATATTCGCACGAAGAGGGGAACATTGAGGTTTCACTTCTCGTGGAGGATAGGAGGTGTGTTATGGCGTTTAAAGATCAGGGGGTTGGTATCCAGAATGTAGATCAAATATTTGAACGCTATTATCGTGAGAACCAAGACAAGGGGGGATTTGGAATTGGGCTTAATATTGTCAAATCGATTATTGATAAAGCAGGTATTGAACTCACTATCGATTCCGAATATGGCAAAGGGAGCACTTTTTCGTATACGTTTATCCCTCCTCTTACCCTTTTTGGGTAAATGCCCTTTTTTTTTACGTTAATTTTACACTTCTCTTCTACAATACTCTCCGAAATAAAGAATTAGGAGAGTCAATGCGAACAATGATATTGCTTGGAATCGCTACCTTTTTGGGTGCTGCTGATTTGTCGCAGGTGATTGAATCACCCGATGCGACGGCTATTCTCAAAAAAGATGCCCTTCTCGCACCCAAAATAGCGGTGATGATCGAAGGGTGTATTAGCAGTGACCCCGCTGTAATCGCACGGGGAAAATACCTTTTTCATAATCTAAACGGGAAAGATACCAAAGAACCTGCTCCCGAAGGGTTAGTGAAGATTTTGCCAAACGGTAAAGAGAAACAATACGGCAACTGTGTCGCTTGTCACAATATCGAAGGGGCGCAAGGGTACGGCAATATTGGTCCTGATTTGAGCAACTATAAAGGGTTCTTTATGGATAGTGGAGCTCGAACATCTCAATTTGTGTACCAAAAGATTGCCGATGCGCGTGTCGATAATCCAAAAACCCATATGACGATCAATCTAACTAACGGCTTGTTTAGCGAGCGTGAAGTGTGTGATTTGACCTCATATATCGTATCGAAAAAATAACACCAAGGAATATCAGATGGAAAGAAGATCATTTTTAAAAAGTTTTACAGCAGCGGCAGCGTGTGTGGCGGTGTTGCCTCGTATGGCAAGTGCGGCGGATGAAGCAAAAAAAGTTGCAGGTCCCAATGAGATGAGTTATGCAACGGCACTTGCTGCCATTACGGGTGGTAAAGCCGTTGTTGAATCAGCGAAAGTAAAAGTAGAAGCTCCTGAAATTGCTGAAAATGGTGCTGTTGTCCCCGTAAAGGTGACCGTTGATAGTCCTATGAATGAGAAAGAGTATGTCAAAGCTATTCATGTGTTAAATACAAAAAATGGAAATGCCCGTTGTGCAAATATCTATTTGACCCCCGCTAATGGGGAAGCATTTTTTGGTACTCGTATCAAGCTTGGTGGAACGCAAGACGTTGTGGCAATTGCCCAAATGAGTGATGGAACCTTCTTATCGGCAAAACAAAATGTTAAAGTAACTATCGGTGGATGCGGTTGAGCGTGTTGATTAACGTCATCCAATTGTGAGCAAAAACTATTTAAAATATTAGGATAAACAGATGAAAACACTTATCAAGATTAAACCAAAAACGTATGCAGTAGGTGATATTGTTAAAATTGATTTTATGGCGATGCACCCAATGGAAACAGGAATGCGTAAAGATAAAGATACAGGAGCGCTGATCCCTGCTAACTATATTGATGAAGTCAAATTTCTTTTTAACGATACCGTTATCACGAAGATGGTCATTTGGGAATCTCTCTCTGTCAATCCTCTTTTTACGGTTAGTTTCAAAGTGCCAAGTGTGGGAACGCTTAAAGTCATTGCGAAAACGAATAACGGTCAAAGTGTCGAGAGTAGCGAATCTATTACTCCCAAAGGATAAAGGATGCGATTATTATCGGTAAGTACCGCATTAGTATGTTTGGCTCTCTTTAGTGGAGTAAATGCTGAAGAAAAAATGAGTATGAGTGATGCGGATAAAGCGATGTATGCCGAGATGCTAGAGAATAATCCTGCTGATATGGATGTCGTAGAGGGGAAAGAGTTGTTTAATGCCCTTACTTCCCAAGCGGTATATGGACAGATGTTGGGGGTAAAAGAGAAAGATCTCCCATCGTACATCGCAGGGTTCCCCCGTTTTGTTAAGCCAGCAGGTAAAGTGGTGACCCTCTCTCAAACCCTTCAAATGGCAGCAGCTTTGGGCGCAAAATCGGTTCCTAAGCTAGAGAGTAAAGAGATGTTGCAAATGACAGCATATCTCAAGTCATTGGCAAACGATCAAACAACTAACATTGATGTCAAAGCAAACAAGCAGATGCAAGAGATGATGAAACTGGGGCAAGAGGTGTTCGAAGAGCGTCGCGGCGGTCGAGGTCTTTCGTGCAACAGCTGTCACAGCCCTGATGTTATTGGTCAGCGTTTGCGTATGCAGCCACTTCCTGATTTGGGCTCAAAGGTGAATGCTTCTGCAGGAACATGGCCCGCATACCGTATGACCAAAAGTGAAACAACACTTCTGGATAAACGGTTTCAGCAGTGTATGGACAATGCCCTTTTAGCCAAAATTCCTCTCGGTTCACGTGAGATGGTGGCACTTGAGGTCTATATTACGAACAAAACCAAAGGCAACCCGAGTCAAATCCCGGGCTTGAAACGTTAAGGAGACTATAATGGATGTATCACGAAGAGATTTTTTTCATATCGCAACAGCCTTAGGAATTGGATTACCTACCCTCGCCTCTGCGAAGGGGGGAGTCACGAAACGCCTTGATGAGGTAGGCTTAAAAGATATTTATTCTTTTAATGCTAAGGGGAGTGTAACACTGTTGCATATTTGTGATATGCACGCCCACATCAAACCACTCTACTGGCGTGAACCTTCAACCTTGATTTCGGCTCCAAACTTGACAGGAACTCCAGGATTTTTATGTGGTGAGTCATTTTTGAAACACTATGGGATGAAGGGGAAAACTCTTGATGCCTATTTTGATACGTTTATGAATTTCGATGCGTTGGCCCATAAATTTGGAAAAATGGGGGGGATTGCTCATATGAAAACCCTTATTGATCATGTCAAAAAAGAGCGTGGAGCGGATAACGTATTGCTTTTGGATTCAGGAGATACATGGCAAGGGACGGGCGTTGCCCTCAAAACAACAGGGGAAGCGATTGTCAAAGCTCAAAACTATTTGGGTGTAGACGTAATGGTCGGTCACTGGGAATTTACCTACGGTAAAACACGGGTAAAAGAGCTTCTTTCGATCCTTAATGCCAAATTTATCTCCCAAAATATCGTTGGAGATGATTCATTTGCGGATGATTTTGAAGAACTGATTTTCGAACCGTATACGATTATGGAGCGTGGTGGTGCGAAGATTGGTATTATCGGTCAATCTTTCCCGTTTACATCGACAGCAAACCCCAAAGAGTTTACCCAAGGGTGGAGTTTCGGTCTTCGTTTGGATACCCTTCAAAAGTACGTCGATAAACTTCGTAAAGAAGAGAAAGTTGATTGTGTTGTCGTCCTCTCTCATGATGGATTTAGTGTCGATCAAGAGGTTGCCCGTCAAGTCAAAGGGATTGATTTTATCTTAAGCGGTCATACCCATGATCCTTCTCCTCAACCGACGGTTATTAACGGTACCGTTATTGTTATCGCTGGAAGTCACGGTAAATACGTCGGACGTTTGGATATTGACATTCAAAACCATAGAGTCAAAGGGTATGAGTATAAACTTATCCCTGTAGCGTCGAATTTGATCCCTGCTGATCCTGAGGGGGTTGAACTTGTTAATGCTCTTTATGCACCGCATGAGAAAGAGTTTAGTGAAGTATTGGGAATGACGAAAAATATTCTCTACAAACGCGATACGTTTCATTCTCCGTTTGATGAGCTGATTAACGATGCGATTCTTGATGCGATGGATTCGGATATTTCCTTTACTCCGGGATACCGCTGGGGAACAACGGTTCTAGGGGGTGAGCCGATCACAATGGACGATGTTTACGGAATGACCGCAATTACCTATCCGAACGTCTATACGTTTGAATTAGGGGGAAAACATATCCATAGTTTACTCGAAGATATTGCCGATAATGTTTTTAATCCAAACCCGCTGTATCAACAAGGGGGAGATATGAGCCGTCTTGGCGGTGTAACCTACGATATTCGAATCGGTGCCCCAAGCGGAAAGCGCATTACGAATGTAAAAGTCAAAGGGAAGCCGTTAGATGAGAAGAAAATCTACAAAGTCTCCTCATGGGGCGGTAATTTGCAAAATGCAGGAACCAATTTAAAAGATGCCTTAACGCGTCCTGTGTATGATGTTACCGCCGATTACATCCGTCGTCAGAAAAATGTTAATATTGATGGTACGAGCAATGTTAAGATCCTTGATTATGATTGTGGATGTCCTCGCAAGGGCTCACGAAGCTAGTAAAAAGTTAAAATAAGGAAGAAGAAATGAAAGCAAAACTAAGTATCGTAGCTGCTGCTACGTGTCTGTTGGCAACGTCAGCGTATGCACTTAAATCAGAAGATCGTACGGTAAAAGGAAATTATCAAGTCGAGTACACAAAAGCACCAGGTGCCGTGAATTCTATTGGTGAGATGTTCACTAAAGGGGAAGTGTACGGTCGTTTACGTTCAAACAATTTTTTCTGGGATTGGGATACGCAAAAAGATGGTGTAACGGCTGACAATAAGATGATGGGTCTTGGTGGCAGTTTGGTTTATAAAACTGGATTTTTTCATGGACTCGGTGCTACAGTAGGTTTTTATGGAACGACTCAGTTACTTGGTGACAATAAAGATGGCTTTAGTCCTACTGCAAACTATGGAAAAGCTGGTAAAGATACCTATCACACTCGCCGTGATGGTACTGAAGGTGGGATGGGTAATTTTGCGGAGGCATTTTTAGAATATAAAAATGGTAAAACAAATGTAAAAGTAGGTCGTCAAGGCATTGATAGCATGATGCTTGCAACGAATGATACGAAGATGATTCCAAATACGTTTGAAGCAGCAATGATCGAAAATAAAGATATTCCAAACACTTCTATTCGTGCTGGATACATTATGTCTCAAAAACTTCGTGACCATCAAACGTTCCACAGTGTCATTGCTTTTAGTGGATCAGATAAAACAGCTTACAATGATGATTCTGGTGTACACAAGGGGTTAACAGTTGCAAAAATTCAAACTGCAAAGGAAGATGTCGATCCTGAAATGATTTTGTTAACAGCTCAGAACGCTTCTATTCCAAATTTGAAACTTAATGGCGAATATATCGGATTAAATGGTTTCTTTAGCACGGCGATTGCTGAAGCCAACTATAAAATCAAACTGAATGAGGCATGGACATTGACTCCAGGTGTTCGCTATTTGAAACAAATGGATAACGGTGCTGGTAAAATTGGTGGAGCTTCATTGAGTGGTAATGTTGTCAGCAGTATTTTGGCTACAAAAACAGCGGCACGAGCTGCATATACTAATCCTGATAGCGTAGACGGTAGTATTATCATGGCACGTTTAGTTGCAGCAAGCGGACCACTTGAATTGACAGCAGGATATTCAAAAATCTCCGATGATGCGGATATTATTGCTCCATGGCGTGGATTCCCTACGGGTGGATATACTCGTTCCATGGCACAAGTGGATTGGATCGCTAATACTCAAAACTGGGCTGTAAAAGCGGTGTATGATTTTGGTAAAGCAGGTCTTGTTCCGGGATTGTTAATTGCAGCTGATTATGAAAATATGAATTTTGATGATAAGAAAGCATTTACATCTGGATTTACCGATCGTACTATTTTTCACGTCGATGCATGGCAAACCTTTAAATCACTTCCAAATACTGAATTTAAATTACGTTTTGCAACCGTTGATGCGGATCCAGCATATACAAGTGCAACAGTACAATCGACTGTCGATTACAATTCCTACAACGAATACCGTTTCGAGATCAATTACCTATTCTAAAGGATAAAACATGCGTTGGATGTTGCCATTACTTATTTCTGTTACCACAATGAGTGCATACGATTTTCATTTAATGCCCAAAAAGGTCACATCGGGGGTTCACTGCTTCTTTGGTGAACCCGAGGCGATGAACACGACGAATAATGGCAACATGGTAAACACCTGTTATCTCGATACTTCCAAGGGCTACGTCGTCATCGACAGTGGTTCCTCGTATGCGTACGCCCAATCGGCGTACAATGAGATGAAGAAAATCAAACCTTTGCCCATAGCGTTGGTGATTAATACTCACGTCCATGATGACCATTGGTTGGGGAACGGCTTTTTTGCTCAAATGGGAGTTAAGGTTTTGGGTTCGGATGATTTTGCACACAATGCACGGATTGATTCTCCCACTCGAATCCAAACCCATATCTCTCCAGAAGCATACGCCCAAACGGTTCCAACATTGCCTAGCGAAATGATTGATTCAGATACCAACCTCACGATAGGGGATCAAAAACTTGAGTTCCATATTATGAAGAAAAAAGCACATAGCGACAAAGATATGGTGGTATATGTACCAAAACTCAAAGCTCTTTTCGCAGGAGATTTGGTTTTTAATGATCGTGTCCCCTCGTTGAGAGATGGAGATATTAATGGCTGGATTAGTGCACTAGATGAGCTAAAAGGTTATGGGGCAACGACCATTGTCGGTGGACATGGAGTCCGCAGCGATGACAAGGCAATGGAGTTGACCTACAACTATCTCACACAAATGCGCAGTGAAATTCGTAGTGCACTTGATGAGGGGTTAAGTATTGATGAAGCAATCAATAAAATCACGATGCCCTCTTTTAAATCACTACGAATGATGGACTCATTGCACAGAGGTAATGTCGAAGCCGCCTATCGAATGTTGGAGTGGGAACAAAAATGAGACGTTATCTCTTACTTTTGTTGTGTTCTAGCTCGCTATTAATGGCGGAGCTTAGACTCTCTGAACCCATCCCGAGTATGGAAAAACCACGTGAAGTGGTGATGGGGATCAGTCATGGAGATGATGAAGCGATCAATCATGGTCTTAGTACCGCAAACAATATTCTAAAATTCTATGGACCCGAAAAAATTCATCTTCGTATTGTCGCCTATTATCACGGTATCCGTACCCTTTTAAAAAGCGAAAAAGAGATTGCGGTGAGAGTACGTGCAT
>JAABPY010000055.1 GCA_011391735.1 Sulfuricurvum sp.
ATTCGTAAAAGCTTTGAAAATCCATCTTTGTAGTTCACCGAAAATTGCTCGTAATCAAGAGTGTAGGCAATATCAATATCACTAAAATCGTGTTGTGTCTCTTTTGCGAAACTTCCAAAAAGACCCAAAAGTATCAGCCCCTCTTGTTTATAATGAGGTTTTAACTGTCTTAAAATGGCTAAAATTTCGTTTTGTTGCAACATTTAAAATCCTTTCAATCTTTCCACAAGCCCAAATCCATCCTCTTCAAACCGACTAAATCCAAACCACTTCTTCCCCAAATCTTTTAAACTGGCTCCGATATGGTAGATCTCTTTTTCATCGATAATAAGAAATCGATCGTGGGAGTTTTTGAGTATTTTCAGTGTTATTGGATTGTACTGAGAATTGTATTTATCTACATCATTTTGTAGTTGTTTGGTGATGGTTTGTGTGAAAAAGGTTACTTTGATATTTTGGTTTTTCGCAAAAAGGGCTAGGACAGTATCGTCGATATAGTTGTCTATGAGAATGATAGAGGTTTTGGCACTTCGGACAAGGTCGGAGATAAAAGTGTGGGCATCGAATATTTGCCCATCGTAGAATATTCCTTGGGTTGGTTGGAGCTGCTTTTGATCCATCGCTTCAAAAAGTTTATCAAAATTATTCTCGTGGCTAAAAAGCCTTTGTTCTATCCTTTCAAATCGTTGGAATATTTGAGTGTTGGAAGCTATCAATTTTCTCATTGCTACAAAAGTTTCTATTATCTTGATACTTATCTCAATCGCCGTATCACTTCGCAAAACTGCACTAAGCATTGATACACCTTGTTCTGTAAAAACATAAGGTAAATATTTAGTATGCTTACCCCATTCACTTTTTGAGTCTAAACTTAAGGTTCCAAATTGGAACCTTATATTCTCATATTCTTCTTTTGTAAGTTGAAATCGAAAACTGCTAGGAAATCTCGCCAAATTTCTACCCACTGCTTTATTTAAGTTCTTTGTCTCCACCTGATATAATTCAGCCAAATCCCGATCTAACATCACTTGAACACCACGAATAGTATAGATTTTTGACTGAATATTATTTGTAATTTGTTCTATTGGTTGGATACTATTTTGATTCATTTAACTGATTACCTTTTTGTTAAGTTCACTAGACATAGATCATATCCTTTAAAATCACTTTGTTCGTATCAGGGACAAAATCAACTTTTGAAATCCTTTAACACTTTATACTTTCTAACTAATATCTTCAAAAATAGATAGATTGTACCGTATAATATCTTCAAATTATCGGTATTGATTATAGTTCCAGCGACCTTTAACCTACTACATATCCTCAATCGAATACCCCTTGTATTCGATCCTATACGATTTGAATCCCTCTATCAACTTCATGCTTTTGTTTTTGAGAACTTCAAAATCAATTTTTTTAGGATTGAGCTTAACTTCTGCTATCAGCATCGATTTTTCCATCTCATTGAGGGCTACGATGTCTATCTCATTATCGTTATTACGCTCCCAATAGGTTCCAATAATGGAATAGTTTTGAGAAATTTTTAGTTTTTCGATAAAATATTTCTCCAAAAATTTCCCTGAGTAGACACTAAAATCACGCTCAACGATCGTGCGAACATACTCGTAGTTTCCTATCTCTATGGCACTTTTATTTTTATAAATAAATCGAAACCAAAAATTGAAAAAATTGTCGCTGATTTCATACTTTTGAGTACGGCTCCCCTCTTTGGCAAACACGGGTTTGATTTTTCGGATCACCGTGTACTCGTTTTCCAGACGATCCAAATATCCGCCGATATTACGCTCCAAAATTGATTCAATAGCACTGCGCGACGTTTTGGAAGAAGCAATCAACGAAAGAATCGAGAAATACGTCGTGTACTCTTTTCCAAACTCCTCAATCAAAAGATTTTTTCCCTCTTCCAAAAATAAGGAATCTTCATTGAAGATCAAATCAAGCTGTTTTTCTTTGGACAATGCCCCTGCATTGACAAACAATTCGACGTATTTAGCAACGCCACCCGTAAAAATATAAAAAGATAACAAATCTTCTTTGGTATAGGTAGCGTTATAATCTTCTAAAATCTCTTTGAGTGTATTCACGCGAAAGGGTTGCAAATGTATCTTGGCATCGGCACGACCAAACAGTGGCTCTTTTTTATCCTCAAAGATCTTTTTCATCAATGAATAAATAGATCCACTGAGTATAAGATTCATTTTCGTGCCGTCTTTATACTCATCCCAAATGTTTTGCATATCGGAGTAAATAGAAGGGTTGATCTGTAGAAATTCTTGAAATTCATCAATAATGAGGGTAATCGCCCTCTCCCTAGTAAGAATCATCATCGTTTCAAAAAGATCCTTGAATTTTGTAAAACTTCCCAAAATCTTTATAGCGAGCGTGTTTTGAAGCACATTAATAAACTCTTCGCATAACAACGCTTCATTTTTCTTAGAAACAAAGAGATAGACTTTTTGCTCAAACGCTTCTTTGATAAGTTTCGTTTTACCAATACGACGACGACCAACCACTACCGTCATTTTGGAACCGCTTAGCGAACTGTGTTCAATACCACGAAGCTTCTCAAGCTCTTTTTCACGATTATAAAACTTCATTCATTCTCTTTTGTACTATCTATTACTGTAATGTATATTACTATAATAGTATTACGTTGTCAATTGGCTTCACTTCCCAACCGTCGTAAAACTAAGCGTCGCTTCTGCTTTTTGTTCCTCTTGCTTTTTGGCTTTGAGTCCTCGGGTTTTTATCACCACCTCTTTTGGCTCACCGCTTATGACACAGTACCCCTCTTTCATTTTGCAAATGGGAAGTTCTACTGGATAAACGGTGCTGGCAAAGAGTTGCAAACTCTCATATCCAAAAGGCTCACTCACTTCAAAATGAAGCGGCAACATTATCGGGCGATTGACATCCGATGCCCCTAGCGTGTAGACAAACCGTTCATCATTACCACCATCTTGAAGCTCTACGAGATAGGAAAACTTCTCTTTGTCGTGTAAAACGTGTCCTATCATATAAACGTAAGCTTGATGATTGGATTTGGCGATGACTTGTATCTCTTGCTTGTTTTTTAACAAGAGGTTTCGACTCCCGAAATCTTTGATACTCAAATCGACTTTGAGGGAACTTGAGAGTTTCTCTTTACCGTGTTCGATCTCCTGATCAAACGTGAGATTATTCGGGGTGGCTCTTAGGTTGGCATAGGCTTCTTTTTTGAGAAAAATAGAGGAAGATTGGATATTGTTGTTGGAGGTATCGAATAGATTGTAGGTAAGAAATATCCCATCGGGAGATACTTCATAATTTCCGATAAGAGAGTATTGACTTGAAACAGGGGTTGAGGCTTGGTTTACAGATGCTCCCAAAGAGTCTTTAAACACATTTGCAAAGGGGGTGATTTCATTAGAGCCGTTCGTGGTGGGAGGATAGACGAAGATATTTTTCTCTTTGAAATTCGCCGCCACTATTTTCGAAGCAAGTTCTATAGTGGTGATGTTTTGACTCAAGGCGATCATTTTGGATTGAATGTCACTTTGTGATAGTGTCAACGGTTCATCTCTTTTGTACCCCAACATCAACGCCACGATTTCGTGTTTTTGGTACACATTAGCTAAGGATAGCATTAGCTCATAGAGTGCGTATTTTTCTTCTGACGTTTTGGCGGTTGTTATGGTTTTTTGGAGGGTATTACTCTCATTTTTGAGATCATTGAGTTTGGAGAGATACAGAGGCAATGCCGTATCACTTTCCAACGAGGCGATCATCATTCCAGAGGATTTATCATAACGATATTTCGCACCCAAAATAGGGAGTTCCGATTTGATGGTGATTAATTGCTCTACTTTTTTATGATAATCGGCATCCTCCGTGACAACATACGAACGGTAATCACTTGCAACAACGGAGGAAATCGTGTGGGATAAATCATCCAATGCACTTTTTTTGGCATCAGGTTCCAAACCGTAGCCTGTACCGTCTATCGTAACACCTTAACTTTCGCACCAAAATTTCAGTAAAAAACACCCAAAAAGCCCTTGTTTTTGACCCTCATATAAACAAATTTCA
>JAABPY010000056.1 GCA_011391735.1 Sulfuricurvum sp.
AGAATTAGCAAAACATGTGATGGAAGATGCTGATCCGACATTTGTAACCAAAATGACCGCTGGTGATATTATTGTTGCTGATGAGAATTTTGGGTGTGGTTCCTCTCGTGAGCACGCCCCAATTGCGCTAAAAGCAGCGGGTGTTGCCGCTATCATTGCCCCCACGTTCGCCCGTATCTTTTACCGCAATGCGTTTAATATGGGTCTCCCTATTTTTGAACTTCCAGAGAGTATGGAGATCAAAGAAGGGGAATCGGTGAGTATCGATATGGATGAGGGGACAATTACCAATACGACAAATGGAAAAGTTTATACCTTTATCCCCATCCCACCCTTTATGCAAGAGCTTATTGCTGCAGGTGGATTAATGAATTTTGCTACAGCTGAAATTGCAGCGCAAGGAAACTAAGTGATGAAAACATACAACATTGCCCTTATCAAAGGGGACGGAATCGGTTCAGAGATTATCGACGAAGCAACCAAAGTTTTGGATGCCGTAGCTGCATGCGAAGATATTGTGTTTAATTACCAAGAAGTATTGATGGGGGGGTGCGCTTACGATGTGACGGGCGACCCACTACCCCAAGAGACGATTGATGTAGCCCTTGCTAGTGATGCGGTTTTATTCGGTGCCATCGGCGGAGAAAAATGGGATGCCCTTCCAAGAGAAAAACGTCCAGAGAGTGGATTGCTTCGTTTTCGTAAAGAGCTAGGGGTATTCGCCAATCTCCGTCCTGCCAATGTCTATGATGAACTCGTCAATGCAAGCTCCCTTAAGCCCGAAATTGTTAAGGGTGTCGACTTGATGGTTGTTCGTGAGTTGATCGGTGGTATCTATTTTGGTGAGCCTAAAGGGCGTGATGAAAATCGTGGGTGGAATACGATGGTCTACACTCGTGAAGAGATCGTCCGTATTGCCCATGTTGCCTTTAAAATCGCAATGGAACGTTCCAAAAAAGTATGCTCGGTGGATAAAGCAAACGTTCTTGATGTCAGTCAACTATGGCGTGACGTGGTCATCGAAGTTGCCAAAGAGTATCCCGAAGTACAACTAAGCCATATGTACGTTGATAATGCAGCAATGCAGCTTATCCGTGATCCAAAACAGTTTGATGTACTTTTGACAGGAAATATTTTCGGAGATATTCTCAGTGATGAGGCCAGTATGCTCTCTGGTTCCATCGGATTGCTCCCTTCTGCTTCTGTAGGTGCAAAAATCGGTGTATATGAGCCTATTCATGGTTCAGCACCCGATATTGCAGGGCAGGGGATTGCCAATCCTATCGCCACGATTGCTAGCGCCTCTATGATGTTGCGTTATGCGTTGGGTGAAAATGCAATGGCAGATCGTATCGATTATGGGATCAAAGAGGCGTTGGCGCAGGGGTATCGTACCCGTGATATTGCAGCGTTTGATGCAAAAGAACTGTGTACTACAAGCGAAATGGGTTCCATTATTGCAAGCCTAGCGGTGCAATGCAAACGCTAACCCTCGCCAATATTTATGAGCTTCAAGGTCTCAAAGAGGAGGCGCTTGAAATTTATAAAGAGATTCTAAAAAAAGAGCCCTCTAATGGGGATGCGAAAATTGCCATCCGACGACTTTCGGGGATGCGTAAAAAATTTTTGCACGTAAACAGTGAAATGAAAGACTTTTTTGTCCAAATGGACGAAAAAGCGGAGTTTATCCAATTTGAAAGGTGGTTGATGAAAGCATGGAACTAAAAGATGTCATTTTATCAACATTAGCGGAACTGGAAGAGTCGGTACAGCAAAGTAAAGTAGTATCATCTGTTACGACTCCTATTGAAGTCATGAAGCCTTCGATTATCGAAGAGATATTTGAATCAAAAACACTCTACGCATCGTCCCATACTGAAACGGTAAAACCCATAGCCTCCACTAAGGATCATGAAGATGAAGAACGGCTTTTAGAAGGGGTTCGTGAACGCCTTTTGGTTTTATTCGAAGGGTTTCAATCCCCTAATAATGTCCAAATCGAAGCAAAAGTAGATTTGACCCTCAATTTTTTAGAATACTTACTTGCTACCATCGACAACCGTTTAGAGTCGTTTAAAGAAAATAAATAAAGGTTTTTGTGCCAATGACAGAACAATATCGTATTTTGATCCAATGTAATGATGAAAAAGGGTTGGTCTATAAAGTCTCTAGTATTTTTTATCATCGACATTTGAATATCCTCTCCAATAGTGAGTTTGTTGATAAAAATTATAATAAATTTTTTATGCGCAGTGTTGTCAGCGGTGAAGCCGATATGGAATCCCTTAAAAAGGAGCTTAGTGAGGCTCTTCCAGCTGATGCACGTCTTGAAGTTATTGCCCCACGTAAAAAACAAATTGTTTTGATGGTGACCAAAGAGTCTCATGCCCTTGGGGATATTTTGATCCGTTATGAAGCGGGTGAACTTGATGCGGTTATTGTGGGGGTTGTTTCTAACTATGATCTACTTGAACCGCTCGTTTCCAAATTTGGAATCCCTTTTTATACCGTTTCGCACGAGGGACTAGAGAGAGATGCTCATGAGCAAAAAGTATTGGAGTGTTTAAGCTCGTTTGGGGAGATTGATTATATCGTTTTGGCAAAATATATGCGAATATTAACTCCCCGTTTTGTTAATGCCTACGCTGATAAAATTATTAATATTCACCATTCGTTTCTCCCTGCCTTTATCGGAGCCAATCCGTACAAGCAAGCCTACGAGAGAGGGGTAAAAATTATCGGGGCAACGGCGCACTTCGTTAATAATGATTTGGATGAGGGGCCGATTATTGCACAGGATGTTATCCATGTCGATCATGCCTACGGATGGGAAGATATGCAGCGTTCTGGTCGTGATGGGGAAAAAATCGTCCTCTCTCGTGCCCTTAAGCTAGCATTAGAAGATCGTGTTTTCATCCATAGCAATCGAACGGTCATTTTTTA
>JAABPY010000057.1 GCA_011391735.1 Sulfuricurvum sp.
TCCCCAACAACACGGGTGCCATTGGGCGATTATGTGTCAATACGGGTTCGACACTACATTTAATCAAGCCTCTTGGGTTTGATATTGACGAAAAAGCGGTGCGGCGATCAGGTTTGGATTATTGGCATAAGATTGATCTTAAGGTTTGGGAGAGTGTTGATGATTTTTTTACAGCATATCCTAAGTGTGACCGTTTTTTCTTTGCGACCACGAAAACGGATACCCCTTATTTTAATCATACGTTTCAAGAGGGTGATTTCTTGTTTTTTGGAAGTGAAACGAGTGGAATCCCTTCGGAAATTCTCGAAAAATTCTCCAATCAATGTATGACAATCCCTATGACAAAAGAGGGGCGTAGCCTCAATCTTGCCATTAGTACGGGGATAATTTTGTATGAGGCGATTAAACAAAACTTTACTGCCTATCAAGGGGGGATGTAATGTTTTTTCAAATTCTCGATAATGTAGTAATGGTTTTATTTGTCCTCTTTATTATTTATATCTTCCGAGGGTACCATCTCTCCAAACGGCAAGACGAACATGATGCCAATAGTAGTGACAGCATCTCATAAATATGGCACTATGACATATTTTTAGACGAATTAGGGCATAATTGTCTCAATGGTTTAAAAAAAGGTGTGTGTATGAAGAGTTTTTTTGACATTGTGGAAACGATTAAAGATGTTGTTTCCGCTGAATTTCCCAATAAAAAAGTATTTGACAAAGATGTTGCTGATCTTTTGGATATTTCACAGATGAATTTTGCAACAATGAAAAAGCGTAATAAAATCCCCTTTAATGAACTCCTTGATTTTTGTGCGAAACGCTCTATTGCGATTAATTGGCTCCTTTACAATCAATCCCCAGAGAGTCTTATAGAGCCTACGAACCGTTTTTATCGAGTACCGTATTTCTCATCAGTGAATGCTTCGGCAGGGGGGGGGCATGCAATGAGGAGCTTGAATCCCATCCGTTGTTGTTGGAAGAGACCTTTATTACCTCTTTGGGTGGTGAGAAAGAGTTACGTCATATCGAAGCGATCAATGTTTCGGGAGATTCGATGGAACCCTCTTTTGGAGATAATGATATTGTTTTTCTGAACCGTTCAAAAAT
>JAABPY010000058.1 GCA_011391735.1 Sulfuricurvum sp.
ACTCTTTGAGGGTGAGATCAATTTCACAATAAAACTTTTTTTCTTTACCTTTTTTGATCGATAGGGAACCTTTTTCCAGCTGATCCCATACAAACGGGAAAGAAAGGGATGTGGAGTTGTTGAGGTGAGAATAAAGTTGCTGATAATCGATTTGGGTGGTGAGTTGTTCGATGTGTTCTTGGAGCTTGGGGAACTCTTTAACCTCCTCTTTGAGGTGCAGAAGTTGCGCTTTGAGATCGTGATGCAAATTCTCATCCATATCACCATTTTCAAGAAGTGCTGCGAGTTTAGACTCCAAAAAAATCCCCGAATTATTGATTTTATCCTTGAGAGTAGAGGTGTCAACAGTAGAGAGTGGCTGTAAAAAGAGTTCCAGTTTTTCCATTTTTGGCGCAAGGGCTGGGTCGGATTTGAAAGTTGTTAGAAGCGATTTGAGATTTTGGGTAAAATCTCCCATCGTTTTAAAAACAGCACTGTTTTTGAGAAGATCCAGAAGGAGGGTGTCGGATTTGGTGTTGCTTATTTTGGATTGAAACAGCGAGGTGAGAACTGATTTGAGGTCTCGTCCCTCTTTGAGTTGCTCTAATTGCGCAGGGGATGCCTGTTTTAAGGCATCTGAAAGTGCTTTGTTGTTGCTTGGAAGATGAAGTGCCAACTTTGCATTATGAGCATTAGAGGAGAGGTTTATCATCGTCCGTACTAATTTTGACGCAGTTTCGCCCCGATTTTTTCGCTTCATAGAGCATCTCATCAGCACGTGAAATGAGAATGTTAAAATCAGTGTTAAATTGTGTTGCTCCTCCGACACTGATGGTTATTTGAAAGGAGAGTTCATTGTTGACAACAATCGTCGATTCTTCCAGCGTATATCGTAGCCGTTGTCCAAAGTATTCAAGCTCAAGAGGTGTTGTTTTGGGGACAAGGATGAGAAACTCCTCTCCTCCCCAACGACAACAATAATCGGATGCCCGTGCTAATGATTTGAGAGTAGATGCAACATGTTTAATTGCTACATCCCCTGCATAGTGTCCATGGGTATCATTGACTTTTTTAAAAAAATCAATATCGATCATCAAAATACCGTACTCAACTTTTTCACGAAAAGCATTGGATACAACATGGGAAACTTGCGAATAAAAATAGTTTCGGTTGTAGAGCTGGGTCAAAAAATCGTGAGTCGCCACTTGTTCTAGCTCTTTCATTAACGAAGCGGTTTTACGGGTGCTATAGAGGTGATCAAGGGTAAGATTGAGACGAGTCAAAAACTCTTCATTAGTGAAAGGTTTTTTAAGATAATCATTCGCCCCTGATTTTAAAAATTGTCCCAAAAGATGGGGCTTGTCGGAAGCAGAGAGGGAGATAAAAGGGAGCTCGCTGTCTAAAAATGTATGGCGAAGCTGTCGAAGGAGTTCCAGTCCATTCATATTGGGCATCTCATAATCGCTTAGAAGTACATCAACCCCTAAGGTATCCTCCATAATACAACTAAGTACTTGTTGCCCATCTTCAAATTCAACATAACCGAGGTTTTGGATTATAACGAGCCTCACCATAATGGAGCGGGCAAGTTTGGAATCATCGCAAATCCCAATAACCATATTACGATTGGTATTGAGTCGCTCAATCGTTTTGATGAGATAGTTGACCAACGTTTTGGCATCGCTTTTGACGACATAGTCCACAATGGGGAGGGCTAATAGGGTTGTCCGTACCGAATCATTATCACTGCCTGTCATCACAATAACACGATGGTTCTCTTTGGTCAGCTCTTGGATAAAGTAGGGGGTACTGTCGGGGAGATAAATATCGGTAAGGATAAGATCATACCGTTTTCGTCGAAGCATATCCCTTGCGACACTCTCTGTGGCAGCGACATCACAACGAAATGAGAAATGTTCATCAATTTTTTCTTTGAGATGAGTTGTTAGGTTAGTACTATCTTCAATGATAAGAATATGCTTGATAACTCTACAATGATTTTTAACACATTCAGCTTTTGGACATTTCATAGCCATCTCTCTTCGTTTATTTTAAATACCAAATCATTAGTGATCTTTAGATGGGGGAGGATTATGGTGCTGCCCCTCTCTTATCCCCTCCGATATCTTCTCCAATGTACGCTTCGCCTGAGTCTCTGTGTTAACAGAGTGATCTTGAAGTGGTAGAATAAAAGCAAGCAAAATAAAGATAAGACTAAAAATCAATCCTGCAAGACCCGCAAGAATTAGTTTGAGTTTGTCATCATCCATCTATTGCTCCTTTGTAAAACTACTCTTCTGTCGTAAGATATATCCAAAATTCTTTATGTGATTTCCCCTGATCGAGGAAATAAAGCTGTAAAATGGCAACACGGTAGAGTGTAATAATCATTTTAGCAAAAGGGATAGCCAAAGAAAGCGAGAGCCACCAAGGCTGTTCTTTCCCCCCTTTAGAGAGCAACATCTCTTCCATTCCAATATTGTTTGTCAAATAAATCCCAAATGCCATGGAAAAAACAAAATTCAAAACAAGCCCAAAAATGGCGTATGAAAAAAACTCAGGTGAGGAAAAATCGATCATGGTGATTTACTCTTTATAGTTTTTAATAGCGTCTTCAAGAATTTTCGTTGCGGATGCTTTGTCCTCAAACCCTTTTACTTTTACCCATTTATTAGGTTCTAACATTTTATACGTTTCAAAGAAGTTTTTGATTTTTGCCAATGTATGTTTTGGAATATCGCCAAGATCTTGAATCTCTTCGAATGTTGGGTCGATTTTAGATGTAGGAACGGCAAGGAGTTTCTCATCAATACCACTTTCATCTTCCATAATCAAAACACCGACCAAACGACAGTTCGTAACACACCCCTCAACCATAGGATATTCCGTAAGGATCAAAATATCTGCTGGATCACCATCTTGTGAAAGGGTTTTATTAACAAAGCCATAATTCGCTGGATAGTACATAGCCGAGTGCATGACACGGTCAAGAACTAACGCACCACTCTCTTTTTCCACTTCGTATTTGATGTTTGATCCACAAGCAATTTCGATAATTGCTTTTACTTTATCTGGATTTTCACCATATCCGATTTTATTAAGATCCATTGTTTACACCTCTTTATCATTATTTTAATAGTACGGATTGTAACAAAATAATCTTTGAGCTATATTGAAACGGTGTAGTAAAAGTAATTTAATGAAGTTTATACTAAAATCACATCAACGTGTTACGTCAATATAAACGCGTGCAACTAAAACAAGAGGTTAATAACGTGGAATTACTGAATAAACCTGATGGCGCAAAAGTAGCGGCAATTGCAGCGGCACTTCATCATCACTCACTAGAGTCTGATGATGTCCGAGCAAGAGTAGCGGCCATCGCAGTTGCTCTTCACCATCATGAATTAGAAAATTCAGTACAAAACTATGGTTTGGCTGGACTCGCTTCACTCGTGGCGGCGATTCATCACCATAACAGAAAAAAATAGGGATTACGATTATGGCAAAAAAATACATCGACATAATGGACACAACATTCCGTGATGGATTCCAGTCTGTTTTTGGCGGACGGGTCTTGATGAATGATTTTTTCCCGGCAGTCGAAGCGGCAGCGCATGCGGGAATTACCCACTTTGAGTTTGGAGGGGGAGCGCGTTTTCAAAGTCTTTTTTTCTATCTTAATGAAAACGCATTCGATATGATGGATAAATTTCGTTCCATTGTAGGACCAAATGCAAATCTTCAAACACTCTCACGTGGAGTCAATACAGTTATGTTGGATACGGGTAGCCGTGAGATGGTCGATTTGCATGCCAAAATGTTTAAAAAACACGGGACGACAACAATACGAAATTTTGATGCCCTCAACGATGTTGAAAATCTGAAATATTCGGGTGAGCGTATTGCGTATCATGGACTCAATCACGAAGTCGTTGTGACGATGATGGATTTACCTCCAGGGTGCGTAGGGGCGCACGATGTCTATTTCTACGAAAAAACATTACGTGAAATATTAGACTCAGGAATTCCATACAGTTCGATTTGTTTCAAAGATGCAA
>JAABPY010000059.1 GCA_011391735.1 Sulfuricurvum sp.
AACCGACTGCGATTGTTTTGCGAAATCTCCGTGCTGGAACCGATAAAATCGATGTTTATCTCTACCGTAAGGCTCATTTGTCTGAAAAGATTTTATTAGGCGATTTACGTCCTCAAAATCAGCGGATGCTACTCTCTCCCAAAAGTGCTTTTTACGTTACGCTAGCACCTCATGAAACGATTAGTATCGTAAGCCGCTTCGAATCTTTAGGCTCGTACGATTTGCAATGGGAAGTTTCTTCTACTCGTTATTACAGTTATTCCAATAGCTATGAGCTTTTGACTATGGGGCTTTTTGGAGGATTGCTAATAACGCTCATCTTTTATAATCTAACGATGTACTTCCATCTGAAAAAAACCGTTTTTTTAGCGTATATTGTCCATGCCGCATTGCTGTTGTGGTTTCAATATGCTTATAATGGGATAGTGTATTTTTTAAATATAGGGATTGATCTCAAAAGCCTTACCCTTAGTACATGGTTTGTTCCGCACTTCATGTTGGTTGCTTTGGGAATTTTTACGGTGTTATTTTTTGAATTTCATCGTAATAATCGCGTTATGAGCTATGTTATTGGCTCTATCGTCGGTTTCAATGGCATTGCAGCTGTTATCCTCTTGTACGCCTATTGGGATAGTACTCTTTTGCTTTATTCAAACTATTTTTTACTGTTTGCTTTTTTAACGTTGCTGGTCTATTTTTTGATAGGAATTTATGCGGTATATCGCCGTTACAGCGGAGGATGGTATTATCTCTTAGGTGAGGGGACCTATCTTTTTTCACTGATTTATCTGACGTTTGTTCTAGCTGGAAAAACCCCCACAGGATATATGATATACCTCGTCCCTGCTTCAGTTTTGATCGAAATGGTCGCTTTTTCATTAGCCCTCAACAGCTGGGTCAAAAAGTTACGAATCGAAAATGAACAAACCAATCAACTCATTATGGATGAAGCCCGTTTTACAGTGATCGGCAAAAGTATCGGTATGGCGGTACACCAATGGAAAGATCCTCTCTCGCAACTGGGATCGCATATCGTCTACCTAAAAGCAAAAGAGTATGAGGGAGAACCGTTATCCGCAGATTTTTCGAACCATATCAACGCAATGTCCGAACTCATCGAGCACATGAAACATACGGTCAATGATGTCTATGAATCGTGTACCGATTTAAAATCGTTTCGCACGTTTCATCTTTATGAGTCGATTGATCTTGCCACTCGCTTTTTAAAAGATCGCCTCACGATAGCCAATGTCACTCTCACCATTGATGTCCCTAGCGATAATATAATCTATGGTTCGAAAAACGCATTGACAAATGTATTGATGACACTCATCGACAACAGTATCACTCAGTTCGAAACCGTAGGTACTCTGTCACCCACCATTCACATTTCGGTAACCTCTTTGGAAAAAGCGAGTGTTCTTTATTTCGAAGATAACGGTGGCGGAATATCCATCTCCAATATCGCAGAGGTGTTCGATATTGATACAAGTTCTAAAGAAGAACGAGGGACAGGGATGGGACTAGCACTTGCTAAGTTACTCGTCGAGAAACGGCTCAACGGGACTATCGATATTCATAATACTTCTAATGGAGCGTGCTTTAAAATCGTGATGTACGCCGCATAAACATGGAAACTAAAACAGCGTATCCAAAATTTTACTCTTATAAATCATTTGCTCCACTTTGGCACGAATAATACGATTTTCTTCTTTGAGGGCATCGTGTTCACGGTTAAGGGTAGATATTTCACGACTTTTGAAATAGATTTGCGTTTGAATATATATCTTTGGGAAAACCCCTATGAGAACTATAAATATTCCAATAAAAACATTCCTTAAAAACCGTGAGTCCATCGCCTCTTCAGGGGCAATAATCGATTGCGTTTCCTCTAAAAGTGCACTCTTGTCGTTCATCAAAAGACCTATTTGTTTATTTCAAAAATTCGTAATTTTGCACTTCGACTACGAGAGTTAGCACGTAGCTCATCCTCTTGCGCCGTTAGCGGTTTTTTGGTGATTACTTTGCCAATAGAGTGATTATTACCGCACGTACACCGCATCGCATCATCGGGACAGATACAATTTTTTGCCCACTTCGTAAATCGTTGCTTCACAATCCTATCTTCAAGGGAATGAAAGGTAATAATCCCCACCCGCAATTTTTTGAGCTTTGAATTTTCAATAGCATCGAGCAATCTCGTAAGCTCCCCCAGTTCATCATTCACCTCAATGCGAATGGCTTGCATTACAAGGGTGCTTGGATGAATTTTCTTCCCCTTAGGCATAAGATGGAAAATTGCGTTAGAAAGCTCTTTGGAGGATTCAAACGGTCTTTTTTTCACAATCGTTTCGGCGACAATACGGGCATTGGTCACTTCGCCGTAGTCTCGTAAAATCGTCTCTATCGCACTTTGTCCGTATTCATTGACCACTTGGTATGCACTCAAAGGGGCATTGGGGTTCATTCGCATATCCAGCGTATCACTCTCGTACGAAAACCCCCGCTCCCGCTGATCAAGCTGCAATGATGAAACCCCAATATCGGCTAAAATTCCACAAATCTGATCTTTCTTTTCACCAAGGAGAGCCTCCGCAACCACCGAAAACCGCCCTTGCCGAATTTCCACACGATCACCATACGGTGCCAAACGTTGGGTTGAAAATGCTATCGCCGTTGGATCTTGGTCGATGCCAATTACCTTGCGATTGGGCAGTGCATCCAACAATAACGATGTATGACCGCCATACCCCATGGTACAATCGATGATAAAGCCCTCCATACATGGCGCATAGGCTTGAACAACTTCACGGTACAATACAGGAATATGGGGGATCTCTTTCAATACGCAACCTTGCTATTTTATCGTTTTGAATTATACACAGTGGAGGTTTAAAGCTGACTCAATGGCATCAAAAACCATGGTAAGTTCACCCACCGTTATAATATAAGGGGGCATCACATAAATGACATTCCCA
>JAABPY010000060.1 GCA_011391735.1 Sulfuricurvum sp.
TCCCAAGAGGGCGAATTAATACTCCAAGACCCAAGCAGTGGCGATGAAGCTTCACCCCTAGTCGCTCTTTGGAAAACTCTTCGTACAGTTCAATCACCCCAATCATCCCACATTGACGAATTTCCTTCACCTCACCACGATCTTTAAAACGTAAAAGCTCTTTTCCGATAGCTTGTGACAACACTTTATTGGACTCAATACTATTTTCATTCTCAAAAATATCAAGGGTCGCATTAGCAGCCGCACACGCTAACGCATTACCTGTATAGCTATGCGAATGCAAAAAAGTGCGATAAGGGTCATAATCACAATAAAACTCATTATAAATAGCCTCATGCGTCATCACAACCGAAAGAGGAAGATACCCCCCAGTAAGCCCTTTGGAGAGGATCAAAAAGTCAGGGGTGATATGGGCTTGTTCACACGCAAACAAAGTTCCCGTTCGTCCAAATCCCACCATGATTTCATCGGCGATAAAATGTACCCCGAATTCTTCACACAACGCTTTGGCTTTCGTCAAAAAAGAGGGGTGGTACATCACCATCCCCCCTGCCCCTTGCACCAACGGCTCCACAATCAATGCCGCAATCTCATCGCTACCCTCTTTTAAAAGACGTTCAAACGCTTCAATCGCTTCATCGGCTGCTTCAATACTCTGATTTTTGGGAACAGGTGTTTGGATAGAGTGAATTAAAAGGGGGGCGTAGGTCTCTTTGTACAATGCGACATCCCCTATAGAGAGGGCTCCAAGAGTCTCCCCGTGATAGCTATTGGAGAGGGAAACAAAGACTCCCTTGGTTACCCCCCTATTTCTATGGGCATGATAGGACATTTTTAAGGCAACTTCGATGGCACTTGAACCATTATCGGCATAAAAACATCGGCTCAACCCTTTGGGTGCTAATGCCACCAAACGCTCAGAGAGACGGACAATCCCCTCGTGGGTAAACCCAGC
>JAABPY010000061.1 GCA_011391735.1 Sulfuricurvum sp.
AATGGCGACACCGGCTTTACCTGCACGTCCTGTTCGTCCGATACGGTGAATATAATCGCTGCTGACGTGGGGAATATCATAGTTAATCACGACACCCAAATCATCGATATCAAGTCCACGTGCAGCGATATCCGTCGCCACCAAAATTTTAATCGCTCCTGATCTAAAATCTTTTAGTGCTTTATCGCGTGCACCATGTTTTTTATCTCCGTGAATCGTTGCACATTCCAATCCACTCTCGCGCAAATAGGTGCTCACTTCATCAGCAGCCACTTTGGTACGTGTAAATACGAGGACTTGCGGATAGTTGTTTGAACCGATCAAATACGCCAAGAGTTCACTCTTTTGTTCCATCTCGACAGGATGAACAATCTGACGTATCGTTGCATCTGCAGGTGAAAGATTATCAATTTCTACTAAAAGCGGTTTATTCAATATTTTTTCACTCAATCGTTTAACCGAAGGGGTCATCGTCGCTGAAAAAAGAATCGTTTGACGTTTGATCGGAAGCAAATCGATGATCTGTTCTACTTCTCTAATGAATCCCATGTCCAAAATCGTATCCGCTTCATCCAGTACCAAAAACTGTATTTTGGACAGTGGAATAGACCCCTGCTTGTTCAGTTCTATAAGACGACCAGGGGTTGCGACGATGATATCCACCCCTTTGTCCAAGGAGGCAATTTGCTTGGACATATTCATCCCGCCGGCAATGTTCAAAATTCTCATATCCGTTTCCATCGCGTATGAACGTATCGCTTGGGTAATTTGTGCAGAGAGTTCGCGCGTAGGGACAAGAACCAATGCACGAACACGTGCCAGTTCACCCGGTGCACTTTTGGAGAGCATTTGTAAAATCGGCAAAGTATACGCGGCAGTCTTACCCGTCCCCGTTTGAGCAGCACCCATAATGTCTCTTCCGCGTAAAATAAGAGGTATTGCTTTTATTTGAATAGGAGTTGCAGATGTATGCTCCAAAGCTTCTAAATTAGTGCGAAGCTGTTGGTTGAGTTGTGTAAATGGCATATTTTTCTCTTTTATCATTATATTGTCTTTCATTTTACCATTTTTATGCTTGGATTGGCTCGTTTTTTGCTACGATTACGCGACTGAAACTATCTCGAGGAAAAGCATTGAAGGCATTAGCTCTATTAGCAGCAACTATTACATTGACATGGGGGGCCATGATTAGTGGAACCGTCTATGACAAAGCGAATTCAAAACCCATACAAAATGCCGTCGTTATTGCAAATGGCAAAGAATATCGAACCGACATCAACGGCAGTTTTACTGTGCCAACAACTCCTAGAATTGGCGTACGTGCTATAGGATACGATCGTAAGTTTTACACAACCGGCGGCAAAATGTATTTGAACCGCTTTATCCCTAAAGCACTTTATCTATCAAGCTTTGGTGCTACCAGCGGTAAAATAATGGGAAATGCTAAACGATTGATTCGATCAACCGAAATTAATGCATTGGTTATCGACATTAAAATGGACCGTGGACAAATCGCATTTAAAACACAAAATGCCATTGCCAATAAAATCGGTGCCCAAGAGATCATTCTTTTTAAAGATATCAAAAAGTTTGTTGCAGACCTTCATAATGAAGGGATTTATACCATTGCACGTATTGTTTCCTTTAAAGATACTCCATACGTCACCGCTTTTCCACAATATGGCGTAAAGAAAAGTGACGGTACCCTCTTTAAAGACAAAGAAGGATTATATTGGATCGATGCCTCCCATCAACAGCCTCGTGATTACATCATTAGTATTGCAGCCGATGCTGCAGCTGCCGGGTTTGATGAAATACAATTTGACTACGTTCGTTTTCCCGATCGAAAAGGAATTAAATTTTCCGTTGAAAATACGCAAGCCAATCGCGTTAAAGCAATATCAGGATTTTTAGAAACAGCTCGTAACCGTTTGACTCCTTACAATGTCTTTATCTCTGCCGATATTTTCGGATACGTTGGATGGCATGATGCCGACATCGAAATCGGTCAGCGCGTTGACGCTCTCGCACCGTATGTTGATTATCTTTGTCCTATGCTTTATCCCAGCGGCTTCAATGCAGGAATTCCGGGATATCCAAACCCAGTTAAAGCAAACTATGAAATTGTGAAACATTCATTGGATAAATCACTTACAAAATCTGGTAACTCTCCCTTGTGCTATCGCCCATGGCTCCAAGCTTTCAAAGATTATGCCTTTGATCGTCGCGTGTACGGTGAAAAAGAGATACGTGATCAGATTCGCGGAAGTGAAGATTTTGGCAGCTGCGGATGGATTCTCTGGAATCCTAGAAACGTCTATACTGGTGCAGGGCTGATTCGCCTAGATAAAAAAACGTGCGATACTACTGATAAAACTGTAGCAAAGCCAACCGTTTAATTGGCAAATTTTTCTCTAAAAATCAGGAATGATAAAGTACAATATAATAATTCGCTAATAAAGGTTAATCTATGAACTCTGAAAAAGTGCTTTCTGGTTTTTTTATTATTTTGGCTCTCACGCTTAACTTCGGATTTTTTATTGGTGATATTGATGTCATTGCTTACCACAGTGTGTACGAGCTCTTTGCGGCCATAGTTGTCAATCTCATTGCTACGATTATGAAGCTTGGGGATAAAACTCAAACAGGATCCGTTCTTCTTGCGACCAGTTTCGTTGCCGATTTACAGCTCATCGCAGCTGCAGTCGTTTGGGGTGTTGTCAATATGACCAGTGTTATGACCCCTGAACTGTTTACTGCTGTCGTTTCTTTATCAGGAGGTGCATTGATCGCTAATATCATCTCTGTTACTTTATTTGTCGGCGAAACCCTTTTGCTAAAACGTTAATCGCTTCGCTTTTATGAATAACGAATCATCAATCTGGCTTTTTTTACGCAAGATGAGGGCTCCCCTCATTGTCCTTAACCTTGCTCATGCTATTCCAGTAATACTGCTTACGCTTGTTCCTGGTATAGATGCGCAGGGCAATCCTTCCCATCTTACCATTTTTGACGCAATGTATATCGTTGGCTATACCGCTACCACCATTGGATTTGGCGAAATTCCTTATGCATTCAGTTATCCACAACGCATCGTTGTCTTAATCACCATCTATACCACGGTTCCTGCATGGTTTTATGCACTGGGTTCCCTTATTGCACTTTTTCAAGAAAAGACGTTTATCAATGCAGTAAGAATGAATGCTTTTAGACGAAAAGTGAGTCGTTTAGGGCAAGATTTTATTATCATATGCGGTTACAACAATGCTACTAAACTTCTAATTGACAAACTAAACAGTGACAACTTATACAGAATAGTTGTCATCGATAAAAATCCCGAAAAAATAGAACAACTCGATATTGAGCTTTATATGCCAGCCATTCCATCCATTATGGCAGATGCATCAATGACTGCTGTTTTAAAATCATCGGGTATACAATCAGAAAATTGTAAATTTATCGTCACAATGTTTGATGACGATCAGTTAAATCTCAAAGTAGCCGTTCGTGCACATATTTTAAATGAGAATCTGAATATCATATCACGTTCCAGCATGCGACATGGAAGTGAAAATTTGCTCAATATCGGTGTAGATCACGTAATTGATATATTTGAGATAATTGCAAAACGTATTGACTTTGCATTACGCTCTCCTTATCTTTTTAATCTTTTACATTGGGTACATGGAGGAAATCTTCATGTAAGTAAAAGTGATATTCTCCCAACAGGTAAATACATCGTCTGTTCCAAAGGGCGCTTTGGTAAAACACTGCAGCGTGTTTTGGATAAAAATAACATCGAATATACCTATTTGGATATCAATAGAGAAATACACGAAAAAGCCACATCAGACAAAGACTTTTTTATGCAAGCAGATATTGAACAGGCGTCATGCATCATTGCAGGTACCAATGATG
>JAABPY010000062.1 GCA_011391735.1 Sulfuricurvum sp.
TCTTTGTCAACAGCACTTGGGGAGTGGAAATGGCGGTGGATATTCTCAATAACAATAATCGCCGCATCCACCAACAATCCAAGACTAAGAAGAAAGGCAAATAGGGTGATACGGTTAATCGTCTGCCCTGTCAAATAAGCGATAAATAGGGTAATCGCCAAAATAGCAGGAACCGTAAAAGTAACGATCAGTGACTCACGCCATCCCAATACAAAGGTGAGCAAAATAGCAATAATAACGATAGACAGGAGTAGGTGAAAAACGAGCTCATTCACCGCTTCATCGGCACGCTCCCCATCATTACGGGTGATAATATAATTAATCCCCTCCGATTTCATCTGCTCTTTGTATTTTTCCAATTCGACCTTTACCGCATCAGCGATAACAACCGCATTCGTCCCTTGGAGCTTGGAGACCGTAAGGGTGATTTGATCTTTTAAAGGGGAAAAATGTCCTTGAACATCTTTGGTACTCACCAATGCTGATTTGAAGTTTTGAATGTCTTGTCCTGCCGTAACGGTCGCCACATCACGAAGATAGATAGCCGAACCGCCGTATTGAGCAACGATAATATTCCCTACATCCTCAACACTCTCAATAGCATTTTTGACCCCGATCATAACGATCTCATTGCTTTGTGTTTTCCCTTTGATCTCGGGGACATTGTACGCTAGGGATTGGGTTGCTTGGACGATTTGACCCAATGAGAGGTTATACCCTGAGAGACGGTTTAGATCAACAAGGACATTAAATTGATGTTTTTTTGCCCCTTTCACATTGGTAACTGCAACATTAGGAAGACCATTAATGTGATGTTGAATCTCTTTGACGTGATCGTAGAGGAGGGTGGGATCCATTTTGGGATTATTGGCGAAAAAGGCAACGGAGACCACGGGGATGTCAACATCAATATCGAGGGGTTTGATCATTGGTTGCATCGCACCCTTGGGGAGGATGTCCATATTTTGCATAATTTTATCGTAGATTTTGAGGTTCGAGTCCTCTTTTGCCTCTCCGATATAAAAAGCGGCATTGAGGACGGCAACGTTATCCATCGCCATACCGTGAATATTCTCTATCCCCTTAACCTCTTTGAGCTTACGTTCAAGAGGTTTGACGATAACATTTTCAATCTCGGATGCAGTCGCCCCCGGCATCGCAATAATAACGGTCGAACCACTTACAACCATTTGAGGGTTCTCTTCTCGTGGCATCATCATCAAGGCAATATACCCGATAACAAGGAGAAAAACCCCTAAAATAGGGGTGAGAGGATTACGGAGAAATCCCTGTGCGAGTTTTCCCGCAGAATCGGTAGGTTCGTAGGGTTTTGGGTGCAATGACATCGGCACTCCTAGTTTAGCTCAACAGTAGCGTACATTCCGGGATACACGGCTTGTTTGGCGCTAAAGGAGACTTTGACTTTGAAAGTATGGGTCATAGGATTGGAGCTTGGAATAATAGAACTAACACGTCCAATGCCTGTAAAGCCTGTTGAGGGGATGGAAACTTTAACTTGCTTACCGATTTTCGCCATTTGAAGGGCACTTTCGGCTACTTCAACTTCGATTTTCAAGGTACTAAGATCAGACAACACAATAGCAGGCATCCCTGGCATCGCCATTTCCCCCACTTTGACATTTTTCGAAATTACCACCCCATTATTGGGGGCAACGATACGCAAATATTGGTATTGATTGGTTACCTCTTGTTTACGTGCTTTGGCTTGAGTCACCTGACGTTCCGAAATTTTGATCATATTCTTGAGATTTTTTTCATTCAGCTCAAGATTCTCCACTTCATACTTACTCACCATATCTTGCTTATACAATCGTCGATTACGCTCAAGATTAACCTTAAGGTTTTCATACTGATTTTGGTACATCTGCAAGGACAATTCTGCTTGAGAAATCCCCATATCCACTTGGGTCTTCGCCGAATCGATTTCACGAGAATCTATAGAATAGAGAAGATCCCCTTTGCGAACACGGGATCCTTCGGAGACATTCACACTGGTAACAAACCCCATATTACGACTGGTAATCATTTTTTGGTTGTCCGAAATGACAACACCTGAGAGGCTAAGACCAGCTGCGCTAAGCGTTGCTCCAAGAGTGAGAGTGGCGATCCATAATTTCATTGATTGGCTCCATAGTTGAGTTTTTCGAGGGCAAAAATACGCTCGTTTCGTTGATTTTTAACCATTTGAAGGTTGATAATCTTTTCGATTTGCTGCGATTGCTTGATGATAACATCGCTCATAGAGACGAGATGCTCACGGTAACGCCCCTCATAGTTGGCATAAATAGCGTTCGAGAGATCAAGCTCTTTTTGCAAACTTTCGATTTGGAGATCCAAACTCTCAATTTGGGTCTTAATCTTGTCATACTGAAGAGCTATCCCTTTTTTCGCCAATTCCACTTCGGTGGTGGTTTTGAGGTGATCAATACGGGCTTTTTCGAGAGCATGACTATCAATACCGCCGCTAAAAAGGTTCCAGCTGAGCTTTGCACCTACCGTGTACGCTGCATGATCGCTAGCGTTGCCCAAAAAGCTGTTGTCCGCAGTGGAGGTCTCCGCAAATGCCCCTACCGTTGGTAAAAATGGGGAGTTGGCAACATCAATCATAGAGGAGCGAATTTCCAATCCATGAGATGCTTTTTTGAGATCAATGTTGGTACGTAAGACATCACTTTCACTAATCGACGATTGCGCTTTATCATCAGTTGGTGGGGTTATTTCGGTGACGTTTTGATTGAGAAGAAAACTGATATAGTGATAAAGAAGCTTTTTATTCGCCTCCATCTCCCCTAACATTCGATCAACATTGGCACCCCGTGCTTGCACTTCAAGGAGATCCACTTTTTTGGCGTACCCCTCTTTGAGCATCTGTTGCGTTGTATTCTCTAAGGTTGTGATATTCTTTCGAACAACTTGAAGTTGTTGAATCGAATGTTCCAAAAGTGCCATATCGTAATAACTTTTACGGGTCTCGTAGATTTTTTCATCCGTTACTTTTTCACTGTCAAGCTGTTTAATCTTCTCCATTTCGGAGGCAATTTTTTCATAACTGCCCAGCTTTCCCCCTGTATACAAAGGGACGCTGTAGGTGAGTTTACTTTGGAAGTAGTTTTGAGACCCAGGGTAATTGAGGTCGTGGGGTTTTATGGAGAGTAATGCCGAGTTACCCGCAGGGGTTCCGATCAAACTCATGTTATTTAAAAAATCGTTAAACCCAAAGTCACCAAAATTTGCTTCGCGTGAACTGAGTTTAAATCCAAATACATTTCCTGCATCATTGGAACGCATAATGTTTTGGGTAAAGTCGAGGGAACCGAAGCTGTACCCTTGGGAGAGTTTAACATCATTGTGGGCATTTTTGGCATCCAGTGCCGCTGCTTTAATCTCTAAATTTTGCTTTTTTAAGAGTTCTATTGCATCATTTAAAGCTAAAGTAGCAGCACTAAGGTTAAGGGCACTAAGAAGCAGTGCGATACCAATTTTTTTAGACGGGTAAGTCATAATGGGCAACCATCCTTGGTGATATATTTGTGATACTTATAAAAAATAGTACAATTATACTATTTACAAGTTTAAAAGAGTCCCAAAAGTTAAGATCTGCTCATTGTTATACGTAAAGGGCGGTAATGTTTGAAATTCAAAGCCATTTCGGGTAAAATTCGATTTATTATTACTACGAGGACTAAACATGGCAACCATCGGAATGGGCGATATCAAAAAAGGGGTACGCCTCGAAATTACGGGTGTACCGTAC
>JAABPY010000063.1 GCA_011391735.1 Sulfuricurvum sp.
ATCAAGTTGACGCGTACGATCCCCAATCCACAACATGTGTGATGATACATCGTACCACTCGCCCGTAAGGGAGTCTTGACGGGTAAATGCCTCCTCATAGTTGAGTAACAGTGCTTCATGGGACGTATAAAAGTCTGTTTCTCGTAACGTACGATAATTATCCGATGTAATACCACATGCCGCCATAAAACGAAGAGAATCATCAATCTGACGTGAAAGTTCATCGTATTTTTTAGTTAACTCATTTTGACCCACAAACCCGAGATTCCACGCATGAACCTGATGCAAATCTGCCAATCCCCCCGATGCGAACGCCCGTAAAAGATTGAGAGTTGCTGCTGATTGGTTGTAGGCTTGAATCATACGGTTAGGATCAGGAGTACGGGCAACCTCGGTAAACTCAACACCGTTAATAATATCCCCCCGATAACTTGGCAAAGTTACCCCATCAATTGTTTCATTATCCGATGAACGAGGTTTTGCAAACTGCCCCCCCAAACGTCCGATTTTAACAACAGGAACACCTCCAGCAAAGGTCATAACAACTGCCATTTGCATCATTACTTTAAACGTATCCCGAATATTATGGGCATGAAATTCCGAAAAGCTCTCAGCGCAATCTCCCCCCTGTAATAAAAATGCCTTTCCGTCACACACATCCGCAAGACTTTTTTTCAAATTTCTCGCTTCCCCTGCAAAAACAAGGGGTGGATAATTTTTAAGTAGCTCTTCAACCTCTTTGAGACGTTCCCCGTTGGGATAAGTAGGTTGTTGCTTGATTGGTTTATCTCTCCAGCTGGATCGGCTCCATGAACTCATCGTATTCTCCTGCCAAAAATAGGCTTATTATTTTATATAGTGACAATTTTATCGTTTTATCCTAAAAAACGACTGATTACACATAAGAAAAGCTATATTTAGGTTTTAAAAAGTATAATTACGCCACTTTATAAACAGCCTGTCTCGTGGAGTTCTAATGGATTTAAATTACTTTGATGTTGCCGTAGGTTCTATTGTTTTATTATTAGGACTAAAGGGTTTAATGAATGGTTTTTGGAAAGAACTCTTTGGGCTTGTTGGAATTGTTGGGGGTCTTTTCGTTGCTTCTCATATTGGGGGAGCTTTGGGTAATTTTCTCAATACTATTCTCTTTCATTTCGAAACTGTTGCGGCTATCAATCTTGTCGGTTTTGTTTTTACTGTAGGGATTTTTTGGCTCTTTATGGTTGCTTTAGGGGTCGCATTTAAACGATTAACAGCGGTTAGTGGGCTTGGAAGTCTGGATGCTCTCCTTGGTTTTGCAGTAGGGGCAAGCAAATTTTTCTTTATTGTTTCGGTTATTGTTTATGCCTTCTTCAGCGTTACGGCAATACGTGAAAATTTTGGGGAAAAAATGAAACAAAGTATCTTTTTTGAGCCCATGTTTGCAACAGGTAATTTTATCTTGAACATAGAAACATCTGATGTTAAAGAATTAGTTGATGGTAATGAGAGTAAAAAGAAGGGAAGTAAATGATGGAAACATCCAATGATTTTACGGAAAGAACCGTTGAATACGCAAAGCTTCTCAGTGATTTCAAGCAATTACTAAAGGCAAATGGTTTAAAATTCACGATCCAACGAGAGGTTATTTTAGAAATGCTTTACAATTCTGATGAGCACTTGACCCCTGAAGCGTTGCATCGTCTTATTCAAGAAAAATATCCTGATCTCAATACAGGGATTGCGACTATTTATCGAACTCTCTCTCTTCTTGAAGATTCAGCGATGGTAACCTCTCTCTCCTTTGGAGCACAAGGGAAAAAATACGAATTGGGTGCAAAAGATCATCATGATCATATTATTTGCACTGAGTGTGGTACTATCAGCGAATTTGTCGATGAAGAAATTGAACTGAAACAAAAAAAGATTGCTGAAAGTTTAGGTTTTTTAATGCAAGAACACTCCATGCAAATTTACGGTATTTGTCAAAAATGCCAAAATAAAATGAAATAACAAAGGAAACATACAGTGACATTTGATAATCAATACGTTCAACAACGGATCGAAAAAGCCAACACCCTTCGTGAGATGGGAATCGATCCTTATACTAATGATTCCAATCGTAACACAACGATTGAAAAGTTTCATAATGTTAACTCCGATCTTCTCCATAAAGAAGAAAAACGGGATGAAAATCGTCACTATATTGTAGCGGGACGTATTAAGCTATTCCGTTTAATGGGGAAAGCAAGCTTTTTAAAAATCGAAGATGAAAGTGGAGTCCTTCAGATTTATGTGGCACGTGACAATCTACCTGAAAATTTCTACAACGATGTCTTTAAAAAACTCATCGAAGTGGGAGATATTATTGAAGTAGTCGGTTATCCATTTGTTACACAACACGGAGAGCTTTCACTTCATGCAAGCGAACTTAAAATACTCACAAAAGCCATCTCACCACTACCTGAGAAATTTCACGGAATTACGGACAAAGAGATGCGTTATCGCCAACGTTACCTTGATCTTATTATGAATTCTGAAGTACGTAAAACCTTCCACATTCGCTCAAAAGTTATCAGCTTAACTCGCCGATTTTTCGAGGATAAAGGATTTTTAGAAGTCGAAACCCCGATGATGCACCCCATCGCTGGGGGGGCAAATGCTAAACCGTTTGTGACCCATCATAATGCACTGGGAATTGACCGTTACTTGCGTATTGCCCCTGAACTTTATCTTAAACGTCTTATCGTTGGGGGGTTTGAAGCGGTATTTGAAATCAACCGTAACTTCCGTAATGAGGGGATGGATGCAACGCATAATCCTGAATTTACTTCCATCGAATTTTATTGGGCGTATAAAACCTACAAAGATTTAATTCTTATTACTAAAGAGTACTTCGAGTATCTGTTCGATCATCTCAACCTCCCAAAACGCCTCCCCTATGGTGAATTGGAAGTTGATTTTGACCACTTTACAGAGATTGAGCTGGTTAAAAGTCTTAGTGTTATTGGTGGTGTTCCTGAAACTATTGTGAATAACAAAGAGGCGATTTTAGAGTATCTGCGCTCCCATAAACTTGAAGCGAAAACGACCCTCAATTTGGGACAACTTCAAGGGGAACTGTTTGATGAATTTGTTGAGAGCAAACTTATTAATCCAACCTTTATCACCCACTATCCTGTCGAAATTTCACCGCTTGCTCGTCGCAATAATGAACGTCCTGAACTCACCGACCGTTTTGAGCTGTTTATAGCTGGGCGTGAAATTGCCAATGCTTTTAGTGAGCTCAACGATCCCCTCGATCAGCTTGAACGTTTCCAAGGACAAATGGCTGCCAAAGAATCAGGTGACGATGAAGCGCACGAAATGGATGAAGATTTTGTTACCGCCCTCTCCTACGGGATGGCGCCAACTGCAGGTCAAGGAATCGGTATTGATCGTCTTGTTATGATGCTAACCAATCAACATTCTATTCGAGATGTGTTATTATTTCCCGCTATGAAACCCCAAAACCAAATCAACTATGGAGACGAAGAATGAGTTTTTTAAAAGAATTCGATAACGAAATTTACACCCTGTGTGAACAAGAGTTAGAGCGTCAAACTGACCATTTAGAGATGATTGCCTCTGAAAATTTCACTATGCCTGC
>JAABPY010000064.1 GCA_011391735.1 Sulfuricurvum sp.
GATCAACTTCCCCAAATTCATACGCATCCTCGGCATCTTGAATAATCAATCCAAGCGCATTAAGAGGTTGTCTCCACTGATGGGAGATATTACCAATCATCTCCCCCATTGCTGCCATTTTCGCTTGATTAAACATCACTTGTTGCTGTTTTAAATTTAAAGAGAGCTGTTTTTTGACCTCCATTTGTAACTGTTGCTCATTTTGCTGCAATACCGTCACATCATGACCGATTAAAATCATCTCTTTCAAAAAACCTTTGGAATCAAAAATGGGAGAGATAGTGGCTGAAACATATAAAGGAGAATGATTTTCTCTTGGGAATATGAGAATATTTTCATACACATTCCCCCCTTTACACTCCATAAGAATTTTTCGCAAAAGTGCTAATTGGGTATCTTGCAGGAGATAGGCTAATGTTCGTGAACGATTCACTTCCTCTCCTTCTAAGAAAAGGTTTTGTTGCAGCTTTGCGTTCATGTAGCTAATTCCAAAATCAGTTTTAATCCGCATATAGAGGGTTGAAGAGTCAATCCCGTCATGGTAACTTTTAAACTGAACTTGCTCTTCATCAATATGTCTTTGTTTTTTTATTGTTTCAAGAATATTATCAATCTTGAGCAGTAGTTCCTCAATAATATACGGTTTTTTGATAACATCTTTAACCCCATGCTTAATCACTTTGGCGATAAGTTGGCTATCATTACTTCCTGTAAGTACGATGATCGGAAGAGATTCATACCGGATGTTTCGACGCAATTTATACATCAGTTCAAACCCATTCATGTCCGGCATTTCCAAATCAGTAAGCAAAACATCAATAGTATACTTTTCAAGAATTTTTAGTGCATCCAAGCCATTGATAGCCGTTAAAACATTCAAACCTCGACTGCTAAAGAGAAGCTCAAGATGATTGCGAATAAAATTGGAATCATCAACAACCAAAACCGTGTAGCTATCATTCGATTCCACCATTGCAATAGTATTTCGAATCGTCTGTATCACATCATTAAAATATCGCTCTTTGGTGATGTAATCAATAATGCCAAATCCAAAAAGGCGATCACGTCGAAGAGAATCCCGATCGGTTGTCATAACGATTGTCCTAATCCCCATATTACGAGTATAGGGCAGAAGCATCTCCCCCTCTCCATCCGGTAAAATCAAATCCAATAACAAATAGTCATACTCATTGTGCGAAATAGTATCTAATCCCTCCCTAAGGGTATACGCTTGCGTCACAGTATGTCCATCTAATCGTAACTCTTTAGCAATACCCTCATTAATAAGCTTCGAATCCTCAACGATTAAAACATTATAATGCACTTTTTTCTTCATTTTAAATTTCATTTGTAGTTAACTTAGTTTATCCATCGTTTGAAGTAACTTCTCCATTTTATTATCCACAGTTCCTACATACTGAGTCAAATCCATCATCTCATTCATATTTTCGCCTAAGGCATCGCTGTTGTCATTAATAGCTTGAATCAAAACATTAATCGTAGCGGATGTTTCGGCAAGACTTTTTTGAGTACGTTCTGCAAGCTTACGCACTTCATCAGCAACAACAGCAAATCCACGCCCATGCTCCCCTGCACGTGCCGCTTCGATGGCAGCATTAAGCGCAAGTAAATTGGTCTGATCGGCAATATCACCAATCGTAATCAAAATCTGTTTTGTCTCCTGTGCGTTACCTGCTAATGATTGAAGATTATCGGCAAGAGTATGCTCTTTATGGGCAACGCTTTGTATCCGTTGTACGGTTGCGTTAATCATTTGGTTAAGCTCAACAAACTCATTGGCACGAAGAGAATCCAATGTCACTCTTAGTTGTTTCGTATTGTTATTAAGCACCTCTTTGGCTTCTGTGTTTTGAAGTTCCATCGATTGCAATGCGGAACCTAGTTCATTGATTTTTTCCAACATTATCCCCATTTTACCCTCAACATCGATAGTGGCACGTGCATCAAATCGCCCCTCACTCAATGCTACAAGTATTTTGGTTGCTTTGTCAATATTCGCTTCCGTCGCATCAAGCATTTGGTTCATCGTTTGACGTAACAAGTGAACATGAGGCGTTTTCGTGTCACTGGCAACACGGCACATAAAATGACCTTTACGCACTTTATCCGCAAGCAATACCATCTCCCCAGCCACCTTAGTATCTTGGAGTAAAATCTCCTCATGTGCTGCCGTAATTTGATTAATCTTCTCTTCAACACTCCCCACTACAGCCGTCAACTTAGGTAAGCGGTTACGTTTAAAACGGATAAGATCTTCAAAAAGTTTCAATTGTTCAGAGACTAATTCTCCACTTTTAGAAGGGGTGAGAACGACCCCAAAAGCAGCTACCATAACCACTCCCACCGCTACCGCACCACCCCATGGTGCAGCAAAACCAAATACCATTGCAAGCGAAACCACTCCCGATAACCCCAAGAGAACCATTTTTGTACTATTATTCATCCTATATGCCTTTATTATTGCAGTGTCTTATAAAGAGCTTCAACTGTTTTGATCTCATCCACAGAGGCTTTTCGACGGCACGACATATAACCACCTTCGCCATTGCCACAAGCTATATTAGGATAAACCGTTGCATAGACCCAGTAAAATCCACCGTTTTTCATCCCATTTTTAACGTAACCTGTCCATATTTTACCACTTTTAATAGTATCCCACAGCTCTTTGAATGCCGCTTTTGGCATATCAGGATGGCGTACGATACTATGCGGTTTGCCAATCAACTCATCGAGTGTATATCCTGCGATCTTACAAAAGTCATCATTGGCAAAAAGAATTTTTCCCTTCGAATCCGTTTGTGATACTAAAAAATCGGTATCTTTTAACACGTGCTCCATACTTTTGTCCTGCTTATTTGGTATCGTGCACCTAGTATACTAAAAATAAATCGTACATCACCTTTAACTCTTCCTTCGTGGTTCACTAAAATAATATCCTTGGGAATAATCTACCCCTAATTCTTTGATTTTAATTAAGATGGCTTTATTTTCTACAAATTCTGCAATCGTCTTAATCTTCAAATCTTTTGCAAATTGGACTATATTTTTGACCACTATCATCGCTGTTTCATTGGTATCAATATCTTTTATAAGGGAACCATCTATTTTTATGTAGTCGGCTTTGAGTTTTAAAAGGTATTCAAAATTGCTATATCCTGTCCCAAAATCATCAATTGCTATTTTGCAACCATACTGTTTTACATCGTCGATGAACTGCACTACCTCTTTAAAATTCTCAATCGATTCGGATTCAACTATCTCAAAAACGACTCTTGAACCTATTTCATATCTCTCTAACATTCTAAAAATAAAAGATTTTAAGTCACTATTTAAAATATCTTCAATAGTAAGATTAAGGGAAAACGCCTCCTCTTTCTCTTTAAATATCTCAAAACTTTTTGCTATCATAATTTTTGTAATTTGTATGTAGTGTTTTGTTTTTTTAGAGATATTCAAAAAGAAATAAGGGCTTATCAGTTTTCCATCATCTTCGAGTCGTACAAGTGCTTCGTATTTTTCCCACGTATTGGTAGTATTATTGACGATTGGTTGAAAAACAGGGATGATTTTGTCATTTGCTATCGCTTCTTTTATCTTTTT
>JAABPY010000065.1 GCA_011391735.1 Sulfuricurvum sp.
ATCGGTGAGAACCATTTTGGCGGCTGATTTGGCGGCTTCACTCCCATTTCCCATGGCGATACCCAAATCGGCAGCTTTGAGAGCAGGGACATCATTGACTCCATCTCCTGTAACCGCTACGATCTCCCCATGGGCTTGAAGAAGTTTGACAATGCGGTATTTGTGTTCAGGGAGTGCTCGGGCAATAATGGTACACCTATGTAGAGCATAGTGAAGTTGTTTATCCCCCATCGTTTCAATCTCTTGACCGTTTAAAACGCCATTACCGTCGTCCCATATCCCGACCTCTTTAGCAATAACTTGTGCTGTTAACGCATTATCACCTGTTACCATAATAACCCGTATTCCTGCCTCTTTTGCCTCTCTAACCGCCTCCTTCGCACCGCTTTTAGCTGCATCTGCAAAACCAATAAGACCGACAATTGTGATTTTCCAATTTTTAGGATCGTCCCAATTTTCATCACTGAACCCAAATGCCAAAACACGCAGTCCTTGCAATGCCATAGCATCGTGAGAGGCATCCAATTTCTCAATCTCTTCAAAGCTATTGAGTGCGATGGCTTTGAGCGCTTCATACGCCCCTTTTAGATAGAGTGCCTCTTTCCCTCCGTTTTGATTGACGGTTGCCATAAGACGAAGAGTGGGATCAAACGGGTGATAGAAAATGCGGGAATATTTTGCCCGAAAGGTCTCATACTCTTCTGCGCTCCAACGAGCTAATGCCAAATCGACAGGATCACCCCTCTCCATCGTCGCATCATTACACAATGCGGCACACAGTCTTAGAGTCCCTTTATCTATCGCTTCTATGTGCTTGACCGATAAAAATCCTTCTGTTATGGTTCCTGTTTTATCGGTGGCAATGATCGAAGTACTTCCTAAGGATTCGACGGAGGGGAGATGGCGAACGAGCACCTTATGATGGCTAAGTCGGTATGCCCCCAATGCCAAAATCAACGTAACGACGATAGGAAGCCCCTCAGGAATGGCTGAAACCAGTTGCGCAATCAAAATGGAAGCCATCTCTTGCGTACCTCGTCCTTGCAAAAGTCCAATAACGCCTAAAAAAATCAAAATTCCAACTAAAAGGAGGATGAGCCGTTTGGACAAAATAGCCAATGATCGAGTAAGGGGTGAATGGGGCGACTCTTCTTGGGCACTTTTAGCAATGGTAGCCAAATAGGTATTCTCCCCTGTTGCGATGACAATCCCTTTGCTTCTCCCTTTGAGGAGGTGGGTTCCAGAAAAGAGGATATTGGTGCGTTCGTAGGGTAATGTTTCGGGGGATAAAAGAGGTGATGATTGTTTGGGTGAGGGAACCGATTCACCTGTCAAAGTCGCCTCATCTGCCTGCACGCCGTGTGCTTCAATGAGACGAATATCCGCAGGGATAAGATCTCCTTCTCCCAATACAACAATATCCCCCAAAACCAATTCATCCGATGGGATGATTGCCTCTAGCCCCATTCGAATAACGGGGATATGTGTTTCCGTTAGTTTTTTAAGACTTTGTATAGATGTTTGCGCTTTATACTCTTGATAAAAGCCAAGAATACTGTTGATTGTGAGGATACCGATAATAATCAGACTGTCAGAAGTGTGTCCCATTGTATAGGAGAGAAGGGCTGCTACGATTAAAATAGCAATGATAGGGCTGTTAAATTGAGCAATAAAAAGGGTAAGATAAGAGCGTTGTTCTTCTTTGAGAGCGTTATGTCCATAGATCCTTAATCGATCTTCCGCCTCCGAAGGGTCAAGACCCAAAGGGGAACTTTGGAGAAGATCATACAGCTCTTGAGGGGATTTCGAATGGGGCGTTTCTGGGATTATCATATAATTTCCCTTTTAAATAATATTAAAAATAGAAAGGAACGAAATAGTACTCTTAAAATTCAATATTTTTTTCATTCTAATACAATATGTTTAAATCTTAGCTGACAAAGTGTGCAGGCTAAGAGAAAATTTCCTCCGCCAAGAGGAGACGATAGGCACCGACTTCTAAACCCCTAAGTGTTAACTCCCCAAACGTACAGCGGTGCAAAGAAACAACATGATTTCCTACCGCTGCAAACATCCGCCGTACTTGATGGTATCGCCCCTCGGTGATTTCCAATGTGACATGGGTATCGTCGATAATGGTGAGTTTGGCAGGTAAGCACGGGGTTTTCTCACCGTTGAGCATCAATGTTCCCGACGCAAATATTTCACCCACATTTGCGTTTAAAGGTCGCTCTAATGTCGCTTCGTAGATTTTGGCAACATGATGGCGTGGGGAAGTGAGACGATGAAGCAATTGTCCATCATCAGTGAGCAGCAGTAGTCCGCTTGTCTCTTTATCAAGTCGTCCGATAGTGGATAGTTTAGGATCACGCCGTTGCCATCGTGAGGGAAGAAGGGAATAGACAAGTTGTCCTTCACTATCATCATGAGAACAGACTAGTCCTAGCGGTTTATTCATCACAATCACCATCCCAAGAGGAGGATCAAGGGGTTCGTTATCGAATTTTACCTCTTCGTGAAATACTTTTGTATCATTTTTAGTAGCAACAATATCATTGATAAGGATCCGTTTTTCTCTAAGGAGTGTTTTTATCTCACTGCGACTGCAATAGCCTAGAGAACTAAGGAGCTTATCGAGACGGGTTTTAGAAGATTTGATAGGCATGAATTTTTACAGATATTTTTGGAAAATATATTTTTTCATCGTAAATACCCCAAATGTCGATAATAAGGACTCTCTAAAAAGTTATTTAATATCTCTTTGGATGGATTGATCAAATCTACCATTTCAACCAAAGCATTTTTGAGTCGTACCAAATCTTTATGAATCACACTCCATAAAACATCTCCATCTGTTCCACGATAATCATGAGAAATTTTATCTCGAATACCCGCAACACTAACCCAATCCATTTGAGTTGAAACATTTTTTTTGAGATTTTGATCAATTTTTTTTGACTCTTCACCAATGGCGATAAATAAACTTATTACACCGTTAAGCGGCTGCTGCTCATCTGCCCAGATAAAATCATCGGGTGTTTTGTATTTACCTGAATATATCCACACTTTTTCGGTACATTCGAGCATTGTCATAATGTAGATAAGATTTTTTTCGTCATACATAAATAAAATCCTTTTGAGCGTAATATTTGATGATCGGGTTCATATATTTGAGACTCACAAAATCGACTTTAGGAACATGTAAGTTTTGCGCTATCACATCAGGAATCCGCATAAACTCCAATCCGCTTTCAAGTTCTATACCGCTGTCTCTCTCGTAGAAAATATCCACATCACTCTCCTCCGTCGCTTCATCCCGTGCAACACTACCATAAATACCGAGTGTCGTGATACCGTAACGGGTGCGAAATTCTTCTTTTTTAGAGCGAAGATAGTTTAATACTGCTTCTCGTTTCATTTTATATTACCTTTGAGTCTGTAAGAAGTCTATTGTATCAAAAACACCTTATATAGGGTATTCTATAGCCATTCAAGCTTATCCTCAAACTCTTTACTCACTCTCTCAAACTCATC
>JAABPY010000066.1 GCA_011391735.1 Sulfuricurvum sp.
TTCGTCCATCAGCGTCAATCCATTAGTAGTAACCTGCCTTCGCAATTGGTATTCCATGTAATCTCTAAGCATTTCACCGCTACACTACATATTCTAGTTACTTCCTAGTAATTCAAGCCTAGCAGTATCAATGGCCGTTTCCCCGTTGAGCGGGGAGATTTCACCACTGACTTATTAAGCCGCCTACGGACCCTTTAAACCCAATGATTCCGGATAACGCTTGGATCCTCCGTATTACCGCGGCTGCTGGCACGGAGTTAGCCGATCCTTATTCTTACAGTACCGTCAATCTTGCTCACGAGCAAGGGTTTCTTCCTGTACAAAAGCAGTTTACAATCCATAGGACCGTCATCCTGCACGCGGCATGGCTGGATCAGGCTTGCGCCCATTGACCAATATTCCTCACTGCTGCCTCCCGTAGGAGTCTGGTCCGTGTCTCAGTACCAGTGTGGGGGATCTCCCTCTCAGGACCCCTACCCATCGTCGCCTTGGTAAGCCGTTACCTTACCAACTAGCTAATGGGACGCATGCTCATCTTTTACCGTTGTGACTTTAATTATAAAATGATGCCATCCTATAATACTATGAAGTATTAATCCAAATTTCTCTGGGCTATCCCTCTGTAAAAGGTAGATTGCATACGCGTTACGCACCCGTTCGCCGGTCTCTAATATTGCTACTATACCCCTCGACTTGCATGTGTTAAGCCTGCCGCTAGCGTTCATCCTGAGCCAGGATCAAACTCTTCATCGTATATTGTGCGATTCTCAAATAAATTCAAAAATCTCTTTTTTTCGACGAATTACTAACGCGTAAATCTAACGATTTACCTTACTCTTCTTTTCTTTGTTTTATCATCTCTGATAAAACGGCTGTCAATTCAATATGTCTAGGAACGTGTCTTCTTCTTTATTTTCTTAGTCCGTTTCTATTTGTTTCTCTAAGCGGGTGCAAAAGTACATCTTATTTTTTATCTGGCAAGCTTTTTGAAAGTTTTTTTTTAAAAAAAATATTTTCTAATTTAATCCTACTCTCTCTTGCCAAAAATCTCAATGAACTCCCTCTTTTGCGGGGTGCAAAGGTAAAACCCTTTTTTGTTTCTCACAAGCCTTTTTGAATATTTATTTTCTTGAAAAAAATAACAAAAAATCTAGAACCTTTGAGGGGGCAAAATTAAAACTTATTATGAGATGTGCAAAGACTTTTTAATAAAATTTATTACCGATAAGGCAACTCTTTTAAAGATAGGTTGTTATGGAGTCGAGGAAAGATTTTAACTTACATACTTTCTCTTTTATTAAGTGTCTTGTAATAAATAAAAGTCTCTTGACTGTTACGATTATTGATTACTTATCAATGGCTTCATTCAACTAAAAGAGAGCTACTTGAGAACCTCAATACTTTTCATTAGTAATAGCTCCACAAATAATTCGTTTAAAATTATATAATTCGTAAATTGCACCCCTAAAATTTACTTAAACACTAAAATGGAACAAGCTATACCTTATATACCTACGAATAAAGTGAGAATTGTTACAGCAGCAGCTTTATTTGATGGGCATGACGCTGCAATTAATATTATGAGGAGAATAATTCAATCTACAGGAGTTGAAGTTATTCATCTAGGTCACGACCGAAGTGTAGAGGAAGTTGTAAATACCGCTATTCAAGAAGATGCGAATGCAATTGCCATGACTTCGTACCAAGGCGGTCATAATGAATATTTTAAGTACATGCACGACCTTCTACAAGAAAAGGGTGCAGGACATATCAAGATTTTTGGTGGCGGTGGAGGTGTTATTCTTCCAGAGGAAATCAAGGAATTACAAAAATACGGCATTACCCGAATTTACTCGCCTGACGATGGTCGAGCGATGGGTTTACAAGGAATGATTAACGATTTGGTTCAAAAATCAGATTTTCCTATTGGTGATGAATTAAACGAAGAAATCAATCAATTAGAGGACAAAAACGCAAAATCAATTGCCCGACTTATTTCTGCGGCTGAAAATTTCCCCGACATTGCCAAAGAAACGATGACTAAAGTCCATAAAATTAATGAATCATCTACAATACCAGTACTTGGAATTACAGGAACGGGTGGCGCGGGAAAATCTTCGTTAGTAGACGAGTTAGTTAGACGATTTCTGATTGATTTTCCCAATAAAACAATCGGTCTTATATCGGTAGATCCTTCTAAAAGGAAAACGGGAGGAGCTTTACTTGGAGATAGAATCCGAATGAACGCTATAAACAATCCACGAGTATACATGCGTTCATTAGCTACTAGACAGTCAAACCTAGCTTTATCGAAATACGTTGCCGAAGCAATCCAAGTCCTCAAAGCGGCGAAGTATGACTTGATAATTCTAGAAACTTCAGGAATAGGACAAAGCGATACCGAAATAATGGATCATTCAGACGTGTCATTATATGTTATGACACCTGAATTTGGAGCAGCCACTCAACTGGAAAAAATCGATATGCTTGACTTTGCAGACTTAGTTGCCATCAATAAATTTGATAAAAGAGGCTCTTTAGATGCTCTTCGTGATGTAAAAAAACAATTCCAACGAAATCATAATTTATGGGACGCTAAACCAGACGATTTACCCGTTTTCGGAACGATTGCTTCTCAGTTTAACGACCCGGGAATGAACACGTTGTATAAAGCCATCATGGATAAAATCGTTACAAAAACGGGAGCCAACTTAGTTTCTACGTTTGAAATTACCCGTGAAATGAGCGAAAAAATCTTCGTGATTCCACCTCACAGGACGAGATATCTTTCAGAAATTGCCGAAAATAATAGAAAATACGATGCAACCGCTTTAACACAGCAGCAAGTGGCTCAAAAATTATTCGGAATTTTTAAAACCATTGAAAGTGTTTCAGGTCAGACTCCAATAATCAATAAGGTGGGTATTGATGATACTTCCGTTTATAAAAGTGCTAAGGAAGAAAATGATCAAGACCGTATCTTTCTAAATCTCTTACTTAACCAATTTGAAAAGGTTAAGATGGATTTGGACCCCTACAATTGGGAAATAATCTTGACTTGGGAAGAGAAAGTTAATAGGTATAAAAATTCGATCTATTCCTTTAAAGTACGCGACAAAGAAATCAAAATAGCCACACACACTGAATCGCTATCGCATTCCCAAATTCCGAAAGTTGCTTTGCCTAAATACGAAGCCTGGGGCGACTTATTAAAATGGAGTTTACAGGAAAACGTACCAGGAGAATTTCCTTTTACTTCTGGTTTGTATCCTTTCAAAAGGGAAGGTGAAGATCCTTCTCGAATGTTTGCTGGAGAAGGTGGACCAGAACGAACCAATAGACGTTTTCATTACGTGAGTGCTGGATTGCCCGCTAAACGATTGTCAACCGCATTTGATAGCGTAACTTTATACGGAAACGATCCGCATTTGCGACCTGACATTTATGGTAAAATAGGAAATGCCGGAGTTTCCATCTGTTGTTTGGACGACGCTAAAAAACTGTATTCAGGTTTTGAT
>JAABPY010000079.1 GCA_011391735.1 Sulfuricurvum sp.
ATTGCCGCCGAATGGGATGCTCGATCCGCTTTTTTTACGCTTTGAGAACCAAAGCCTACTGCGAAACGCCCGCCTGGGCATTTTTATGCTACTTCCCAATTTATATCTTCCAATCAATGAACATACGTTTTTAAAGTCACTGTACGAACAATAGAGTTATGTATCATATCGTAACATAAAGAAAGGGACACTTCTAGGGGAATTTCTAAACTTATCTATAAGGGCAGCTGCGTTATAATTTTTGTTAAAATGAAGCAGGGAGGATGTACAAAATGGTCATTCAAGACATACAACAATTTTCTGAAATTCGTCCCAAGGCAAGAGCCTACTTTTGTTATCTCTTTCAAAAAAATCTCCCCAACCATCTCCCCTCAGCTACCGTGGAAGCGATTACGTCACGTCTTCGTAAAATCAAAGGGGACTTGCAAGGGGCAGAGGCTGTTTATCTGCTTGATGCAGCGGGAAATCAAGTGGGACCAACCTATCTTAAAGATGGGAAAAACGAGGGGGATATTGGTAAAAACCGCTCTACACGAGCCTACTATTACCGTGCAATGCATGAGCGTCGTTGTACGATCACTGATCCGTATCCCTCACTTCTTAATGATGAGTTGACGGTGACGGCATCGGAACCTATTTTTGATGAGCATGGGGAGATACTCTATGTTGCGTGTTTGGATATGCCCTTAACCGAAGTCGTTCGAATTGCCCATCCCCTTGCGTCAGAGAGTTATGCGGGGCAATTTTTTCGAATTATTTATGCCCTTTTTTCCGTCGCATTGGCATTTGTAGCCCTCCTTTTGTTTGTCAAAGGGGTAGAGGGATTTTTAGCGTATGGTATGGGTGCCTACGATAAAATTGAGATCAAAGATATTTTTGAATCAACGATTTTACTTACCCTCTCATTGGCAATCTTTGATTTAGTCAAAACACTTTTTGAAGAGGAGGTGCTAGGTCATTCCAAAAAAGATCCTGCGTCAAGCATCCATAAAACCATGGTTCGCTTCTTGGGTTCTATTATTATTGCCCTCTCCATTGAAGCGTTGATGTTGGTCTTCAAATTTGCGATGACCGAGCCTGCAATGCTGATTAATGCGATTTATATTATTGGTGGGGTCTCTATGTTGATGATAGGATTAGCGGTCTATATTCGCTTTACCCACACTAAGGAACTAGAATGATTGCGATTGTGGATTACAATATGGGAAATCTCGCCAGCGTTAAAAATGCGTTTGCATTACTGGGTGAGAACGTTGTTGTTGAGTCCGATCCTGATATGCTTGGGAAGTATGACAAGCTTATTTTACCAGGAGTCGGAGCCTTCGGTGATGCGATGGAGCATCTCCAAGAGAGGGGAATGGACGAAGCGATAAAAGAGTATGCCTCAAGCGGAAAATATCTCTTAGGTATTTGTCTGGGAATGCAGCTGCTGTTTGACTCCAGCGAAGAGTTTGGGCTGAGTGAGGGGCTTGGTTTGATAAAAGGGGGTGTTGTCGCATTTGATTCGAGCCGTTTTTCTACTCCTCTTAAAGTTCCCCATATGGGATGGAACCGAATGTTTACGAAAAATCATCCCCTTTTTGAAGGGCTTGACGAAGCGCATTACCTCTATTTCGTCCACTCTTATCATGCCCTTTGCAGCAATGAAGCAGACAGTATTGGTGAGAGTGTGTACGGGTACCGTTTTACAAGTGCAGTTGCCCATAATAACGTGATGGGAATTCAGCCCCATCCAGAGAAAAGCCACCGAAATGGTTTGGCAATTCTTAAAAATTTTATACATCTCTAAAGGACATTTCATGACTATTTTTCCAGCAATTGATCTCAAAGACGGCAAAGCGGTTCGCCTAACCAAAGGGCTTATGGAGAGTGCGAAAATCTATTCGGATACTCCGTGGGAGTTGGTGAAAACGTTTGAAGAGATGGGGGCACAATGGGTGCATCTTGTTGATCTTAACGGTGCGTTTGCAGGGGAACCCAAGAATTTGGATCAAATCCGTCTAATTCGTGAAAATTGCAAGGTTAAGCTTCAATTAGGGGGTGGTATCCGAGATGAAGCAACAATTCAACGTTATCTTGAATTAGGTATTGATCGTCTGATTTTGGGTTCCATTGCGCTACGTGATCCTGAGTTTGTCAAATCAATGGCGGCTAAGTACCCTATTGTTGTCGGTATTGATGCCATTGATGGATTTGTTGCCGTAGAGGGGTGGGGCGAGGTGAGCCAGATGAGAGCAACGGATTTAGCACGCAAATTCGCCGATGCAGGGGTGGAAGCGATTATTTGTACCGATGTGGGTCGAGATGGCACGCTTGGCGGTGTGAATGTTGAATTTACCCTTGAAATCGCACGAGCGTGTAAAATCCCAACCATTGCCAGCGGCGGGGTTAAAGATAATGAAGACATCGAAAAATTGCTTGCAACGGGTGAAATTGCGGGTGCAATTGTCGGAAAAGCATTTTATGAGGGTCATATTGATCTAAAATCTTTTTTTTAAACTCTACTCAAAGTTCGTTTAGCTATGATTGGGAAATTTTTCAAAAATAAAAAAATTACATCGATTACAAAGGATATACTTTGAAATTATTAGTTGTAGATGACAGCTCGACAATGCGTCGTATTATTAAAAACACTCTTTCTCGCCTTGGGTACGATAATGTACTTGAGGGGGAAGATGGGCTTCAAGGGTGGAATGCTTTGAATGAGAATACCGATGTTGGTATGTTGATCACTGACTGGAATATGCCTGAAATGAATGGACTTGAATTGGTTAAGAAAGTGCGTGCAGATGCCCGTTTTAGCGATTTACCCATTATTATGGTGACAACAGAAGGGGGAAAGGCGGAAGTTATTACCGCACTTAAAGCAGGGGTTAACAATTATATTGTTAAACCTTTCACGCCACAAGTTTTAAAAGAGAAGCTGGCGGCTGTTTTAGGCACTGAGAGCTGATGCAAGATCATTACTATATGTTGGTGGTCAAGCCATCATCCCATTTGGAGCTGTTTAGCGATTTCTTAGTCGATGTTGTCCCTGTTGGTTTTGAAGAGATTGAGGATGGGTTTATCATCCGTAGTGAAGAAGACCTTGAGACGATCATGTGGGGAATTGAGCAGTTTGCAGAAGCATTACAGCGGGCAGTAGGGGAGGTTATTGATGTTGATATGACCCTTACCAAAGAGAAAAATGATGATTGGATTGCCCAGTATCAAAGTGCCATTACCCCCATAGAGATCCCCCCCTTTTATATCCATCCAACATGGGAAGCACCCAAAGAGGGGATGCTCAATATCGCTATTGATCCCGCTTTAGCCTTCGGGACAGGTCATCATCCGACAACGGCCTCGTGCTTACGTGGTATTGCCTTGAGTGTCAAAGAAGGTGATGCAGTAATGGATGTTGGTTGTGGCAGTGGTATTCTCGCCATGGCAGCACTTCGTAAAGGGGCTATTGTCGATGCGTGCGATACCGATCCTCTCTCTGTGGATAATGCCCGTGTGAATGCCCAACAAAACGGCTTGGAGTATCGACGTATATGGGAAGGTCCTATTGGCGAGACGCAAGAGCAATATGATGTTATTGTCGCCAATATTGTGGCAGATGTTCTTGTTTTTATTGCCAGTGATCTCAAAAAAAGATTACGTGAAAAAGGGACTCTTATTTTATCGGGGATAATGGATAAATATGAAGAAAAAGTTTTACGTGCTTATAAAGAGTATGAATTACGTGAGCGTATCGTTGAAAATGAATGGGTAACGCTTATATTAACCAAAAAGGAATGATGCCGTGGCACAACCAGAACAATCGACCCCCCCGAATAAGAATGATAATTTTTTTAATAAAAATCCTTTAGTTACATTTGCGATTTTTTCTATTGTCGTTATTTTACTTTTTAAAGCATTTGTTGGCAATGAAAGTGAATTAAGTTCAAAAGTAAATGGTCAAGCAGCAATGCGAACCCAAGAGGTGAGTTACGCGGATCTCAAAAAGCTCATTGAGAATAAGCAAGTTGAAAAAGTGGCGATTGGGCAAACTTATATTCGAGCCATCAGTAGTGATGCCAAAATAGCTTATACCACTCGTATTGTTCGTGATGACAATACGCTGATCCCTTTATTAGATAAGCAAGGGATTGATTACAGTGGGTTTAGTGAGTCCAATTGGTTCACTGATATGTTTGGGTGGCTTTTCCCTTTTCTTATTATTATTGCAATATGGATGTTCTTCGCAGGACGGATGCAAAAAAGTATGGGTGGCGGAATTTTGGGGATGGGAAGCTCTAAAAAGCTTGTTAATTCTGAAAAGCCAAAAACTAAATTTGATGACGTCGCAGGTGCACAAGAGGCAAAAGAGGAAGTGCGAGAAATTGTGGATTTCTTGAAATCTCCCGATCGTTATGTCGAGCTTGGGGCGAAAATTCCTAAGGGTGTTTTGCTTGTCGGTAGCCCTGGAACGGGTAAAACATTGTTGGCAAAAGCGGTGGCTGGTGAAGCAGAAGTCCCTTTCTTCTCCGTATCGGGTTCGAGTTTTATCGAAATGTTTGTGGGAGTAGGGGCTGCGCGTGTTCGTGATTTATTTGAGCAAGCCAAAAGAGATGCCCCTTCGATTATCTTTATTGATGAGATTGATGCTATTGGTAAAAGTCGTGCAGCAGGGGGTATGATGGGGGGAAATGATGAGCGTGAGCAAACCCTCAATCAGCTCCTTGCCGAAATGGATGGTTTTGGTACGGATACCCCTATTATTATTTTAGCGGCAACCAACCGTCCTGAAATTCTTGATCCTGCATTGCTTCGTCCGGGACGATTTGACCGTCAAGTATTGGTGGATAAACCCGATTTCCAAGGGCGAATTGACATCTTGAAGGTTCATATCAAAGGGGTTAAGCAAGACAGTGATACCGATATTGAAGAGATTGCTCGTCTAACGGCTGGTTTGGCAGGGGCCGATTTAGCCAATATTGTCAATGAAGCAGCACTGTTAGCGGGGCGTAAAAGCCAAAAGACGGTTCGTCAAGCCGATTTACGAGAAGCGGTTGAACGTGCTATCGCAGGATTGTCGAAGAAGAGTCGTCGTATTGATGAGAAAGAGAAACGGATTGTTGCGTATCACGAATGTGGACATGCTCTTTTGGCAGAAACGACAAAAGGGGCTAAAAAAGTCTCTAAAGTTTCTATTGTCCCTCGTGGTCTTGCTGCGCTTGGGTATACCCTTAATACCCCTGAAGAGAATAAATATCTAATGCAACGCCATGAGCTTATTGCCGAGATCGATGTCCTTTTGGGCGGTCGTGCGGCAGAAGAGGTCTTTATTGGCGAAATCAGTACGGGTGCGGCGAACGACTTGGAACGAACAACCGATATTCTCAAAGCGATGGTTCAGATGTACGGTATGAGTGATGTCGCAGGTCTTATGGTGTTAGAGCGTCAGCGCAGCACCTTCTTGGGTGGCGGTATGACACAAGCCAAAGAGTACAGTGAAAAAATGGCGGAGGGGATGGATGCTTATATTAAAACGACACTGGATGAGCGTTATGCCGAGGTTAAAGTCCGACTTGAAGCGTATCGGGATGCTATCGAAAAAATGGTAGAATTATTATACGCGAAAGAGAATATCTCTGGAGATCAAGTGCGCGAAATTATTGAAAACTATGAGATCGAAAATGGGATTGAGACAAAGTTGTCACCCAAAAAAGAGATAGTTAAACCTTCTTAGGAGTTCATAATGATAATGCAAAATGATACGTTTATCCTCTCTCGTCAGGGGTGGTTTCCTGTTGCTCTTGCAACAACTTTTTTTTTCCTCTTCACGATGATGGGGTTGCATTTGTTTCAGTTTATTGCGGGGGCATTTCTCGTTGCTTTTTTGATTGTATTTCGCAATCCTGAGCGTAGTGCACAAGCAGGGGATTTTTCGAATATTTTAAGCAGTACGGATGGAGTTGTCCTTGGTATTGAGGATACTTTTATAAATAATGACAAAATGAAAAAGGTGACGGTTCTGAATGGATTGTGGAATGTTTCGATGCTTCGTGCCCCCTTTAGTGGCACGGTTGAAGGGTGCCGTATTCGTCATGGTGTCTCTTTAGGCTTAGAGAATCCTGTAGCCGAAACATTGAATGAAAAAGCAGTTCTTTCCTTTCGTTCGCAGCAGGGCAATACTGTTTATTTGGAACACACAAGTGCTCAAAATTGCTTTTCCATTGCCCTTGGAGTCGAAGATGGAGAAAAAATAAAAGAGGGAAGCCGTTACGGTTTTTTTGCAAAAGGGAGAACAATTCTTTATCTTCCTAGCAATGTGCATTTAGATATTCATCCTGGAAATAATGTTCGTGCAGGAGAGAGTGTGATTGGTCGATTTGTTACAGCGTAAATAAGAACTCTTTTAAAGAGGGTGATAGAGCTTTGGCTCTGTCGCTAATTTGTCCGTATCAATTTTGAAATCAAAATTGGTAGATGTAAACCCTTCACTCCCCATTTTTCCAAATTGATTGATAGCTGCTGGATTGTTTTGTACTTGCATATAGAGCAATCCTAGCGCATATCGGCTTTCAAAATAACTTGGATTGGTCATTTTTGAGAGCTCAAGTAATGCTATTGCATTTTGATAATGTTCAGCCCCTATGGATGCTGATGCCGCCATAAAGAGGGTTTTTTCATCTTTAAGGTCATAAGTATCAACTGCTTTATTATAAAGAGCATATGACTTTTCAAACTCTTGATTGTAAAAATAGGCAAATGCTAAAGCGGATGTTATATAGGTACGATCTTCTGTTGTTGTTTGTAGCTTTTCTTCTAGCCGTTGAATTAATGGGGTCAAGTTTCCTGTGATTGCTGCCATTAAAACCCCTTTCTCACGTACAACTTGTGAACCAAAATAAAAATCTTCATACTCTATTTTTTGATTCTTCAAATAATTAAGGGCTGCCCTTGCATACGCTTTGGGTGTTTCATTACGGTAGTGGGTTTGAATATACAGCAAATGAGGGTATAAATCATGAGGCTGGGTGACCACAAGCGCTTCAGAGGCTTTTTTGGCTTGAGAATCCATAGTAAGTTCTTGCGCAATCACTATCTTCATCATCAGATACAAAGGACGTTCTTTGTACCGATTATAGAGCCATCGACTTGCTGAAGGGTAGTTGTTTTCAGTCATAGAGATGAGGGTACGGTAGAGGTCAAACTCCTCGCCATCACCTTCTTGTGCAAGGTTGTCTTTAATAATTGAAATGAGCTTTGGGTCAGGTTTGGAGATTAATTCAGAGGTCATGATTGCAAAAATACCCGAAAGATAGTTATTGGCATCCAGATGGTACGAGCGTAGAAAATGGTTATAGGCTTTTTGATAATCACCTAGTTGGACGTAAGTGAGAGCTAGATTATAATGAAGAACAGGGTGTTTTGGATAGCTAATAAGAAGTTTTTTGAAGCGAGTGTTGGCTTCTTTGAGACGAGAATGAAGAGCTTCTTGTACAGCGAGTGAGATACCGTAATCGACACTGGATTCGTGTGACCCTTTCTTGAAGAATTCTTTTGCCGTTGTTACATCATCAATGTAAACATTGACATTTCCCTTACGAATATAATTAACCGTTTGATTGGCATTGAATATTTTATAAGGGGCGAATGCAAAAATACTTGGATAGGTTTGAGTATGAATTTTCGCATCCGAAGCACGATATATCTTTTGTACGGTATCGGGATTAAAGAGGGTTGGTGTTAGAAAAACTTTAATAGGGTAGGGGGTATAAACATCATTGGGATGGCTTTCAGTCACTTTTTTAAGAAAGGAAGAGGCCTCTTGATATTGCCCTAGTTTTAGATCGACATAAACCAAGGAGAGCATTTCCTGAATAGGCTCTTTATTTTGAAGAAGAGCAGCATTGAAATATTTGCGAGCTTTAGTGAAATTACCATTGTTAGCGTATAACAATCCAAGAGAAAAAGAGTCTCTCTCTTGAGGAGAGTTTTCAAGTGACTGTATTGCCCCCTCGTAATTGCCATAGAGGGTGTCAATAGATGCTTTGAGCTTATTTTGAGTGATTTGATATTCGTGGGTTGAGGGGTGATTGAGAGCACTAAGTGCTTCAAAATAATTTCCTTTGTAATAATTAATTAATGTATAATAGTAGGAATACATGGGTGAACTGCTCTCAGAGCTTAGATAGCTTTGGGCAAGATCAATATAATGTTCAAAATCTTTTTGTTGTTTTAAATGCAAGCAACATACAGCAGCATTGATGGCACTAACACATTTATTTTCTCGCATTCCAATAGAGTGCTTGAAATTTTCTAAAGCTTCTGAATACTCTTTCTCTTGTAGTCGTGCAACACCTAAATTATAGTTAGAAATAGACTCCGAATAAAGGGCAATTTTTTCAAATAGCTTGAGTGCTTCTGCTTGGTTGCCGTTGGTGTACATATAGTTGGCTCGCTCAATCATATTTTCCAATTCACTGGGCTGAATGTTTGGTTCTTGTGAATTTTTGGAGATAAGTAGAGGTTCTTCTTTTTTTGGGTGTTCATCGTTGGAGTGAGAGAACAGAGCGTAAGTAATTCCCCCTGCAAGTAATAAGATAGCTGCAGCCCCCCCAGCAATAATAAAAATTTTCTTTTTACTGAGAGAAGTACTGCTGGCAATACTATTGCTATTGTCAGGAAGAGCTTCGATACCTGCGGCATCAGACTCTTCAATGACAATTATCTCTTCTTGCGCATCAGCCATTGCTTTACTTACTTAAAGGTATTTTTTCAAAACATCAGGGAGGGTAATCGTCCCATCTTCATTTTGGAAATTTTCCATTAGAGCAACCATGGTTCTCCCAACGGCTAAACTGGAGCCATTAAGGGTATGGACAAACTTATTTTTCCCCTCTTCTTTATAGCGGATCTTCGCACGGCGGGCTTGAAAATCACGGGTACTGGAGACGGAACTGATTTCACGGTACGTGTTTTGCCCTGGAAGCCACACTTCAAGATCAACGGTTTTAGCAGCTCCAAATCCTAAATCTCCTGTACACAAGGTGACAAGACGATGAGGCAATCCAAGTGCTGTCAGTAAATCCGAAGCGCACGCCACCATCTCCTCAAATACGGCATCACTTTGATCGGCTCGTGTAATAGCGACAAGCTCCACTTTGTGAAACTGATGTTGACGGATCATCCCCCGAACATCGCGTCCGCCACTTCCAGCTTCTTTTCGGAAACATGAGGTGTAACCTGTCATTTTGATTGGGAGTTCGGATACACTCAAAATCTCATCTTGATAGAGATTGGTGAGAGGTACTTCGGCTGTTGGAATAAGAAATAGTTCTTCACCATCGACTTTGAAGAGATCATCTTCGAATTTTGGGAGTTGTCCTGTCCCTTCGAGTGCGCGACGATTGACCAGCATAGGAACACTCACTTCATTAAAGCCTCGTTCGCGGTTGAAGTCCAGCATAAAGTTAATAAGGGCTCTCTCCAAACGTGCCCCCATTCCACTGACGACACTGAAACGACTTTTGGCAAGCTTGACTCCACGTTCAAAATCAATCCAACCATTTGCTTCGGCAAGCTCCCAGTGTTCTTTTGGTTTGAAATTAAATGTTGGAGGGGTGAGGACTTTTTTGATCTCAATATTATCGTTTTCGTCTTCTCCATCGGGGACACTCTCATCGGGGAGATTGGGGACGCGCATAGCAATGGATTCTAGTGCCTCTTCAGAATTTCGTTGAATCTCTAGCAATTCGACTAGTTGAGCTTTTGCGGCATCCACTTCGATTTTAAGCTCGTCCGTACTTTTTCCCTCTTTTTTATATTGACCAAAAAGAAGGCTCCGTTCATTTTGGGCAGCTTGTGCGCTTTCGTAGGTCAATTTGGCATTTTTAAGGGCTTCATTTGAGTTTTTAAGGGCAGTGATAAGTTCACTATCTACTTTCTTGCGTTGAAGAGCGACAGCGGTTGCGTCAAAATTATTTTGGAGAAGTTTTAAATCGATCATAATAGTCCTAAAAAAGTGGTTGTATATTAGGTTGATTATAGCTAAAAAAGACTGAAATTAGCTCAAATTTACCCTTAAGATACGCGCTGTAGTGACTTTGTGGATTATATGGGTGATATAGGTCTGATAAGGGATTCCTTCATTAAGTGCCATCGCTTTGCGTTTTGAACGTTGTTTGATCGTTTCAGCGGTAGCGGTTTTCAGTGATTTTTTGAGGATTTCAAACTCATCTTTTGGGAGTGAAACATATTCATCGTTTTCCACGGCTTCTACGATGGCGAGTTCTTCATCGGTATAGATTGCTTTGGTACGCATCGGTTACTCCTTGATGTATTTTTTTGTCTGTTTTCGGCTGGCTCAAATCATCTTTAGTATTATATTTTATTTAATGCATCTAACCAAAGCTTGCTAGCTTCTTCTTGCCCCAGTTTATTTAAATGACAATTGTCGGCTTTTCTAAAATCAGATCCAAGTAAATCAGTATTAGCACCTGCAAATATATTTTCTGAATGAAGTAGCCCTAATCTTTTTTGGGCATCTTTGATCTGCTGATCTGCTGGATGACCACAATACGAGTGTTCAGCAACTAAAATAGGAGCTGTTACATTCATTTCTCTGATTTGTTTTACTATTGATAAAAATTGATTGTAGTAGAGATCACTGCTCATTCCAGTATCAGCTGATCCCTGATGCCATAAAATGTAGTTTGGAAAAAGCTTATTGGCTTTTAGGTTTTCCAAGGTGTCTAGTAACTTTTTATTATACATTCCGTCACTTGTCCATTGAGTGATACTTGATCCTCCCACTCCAATAGAAACTAAAATTATTTTTGTTGTTACATTATTCTCAATCATTGTATTGGCGAGCGGTATCCACATACTGCCACCGGTGCCAGTTGCCCCAAGTAGTGGATCTTTTGCTTTGATAGATTGTCCATTATAAAAATTATAAACACCTTCTTTCCCCTCAAAAAGCGCTTCATTGTGATTAGCAGATATTGATTGCCCAAATGTCAGAATCACAGAGGTGTTTTTATCAATTTTTATCTCTTTTTCAGATTCAATATCTTTTGCTGCCTGAGAGTTTTCATTACCTTTACAGCCGAAACTCATCACCAAAACTAGTAGCAATAAAATAAGATTTTTTTGATTCATTGACTAACCTGTTTTAAATAATCAATATGGCTATCAATATTTTCAGGAGTCACATACACTCCAAAATCAGAAGGAACTGAGACAGAAGAGTCGTTAAAAATTTTTGAAAAATACCAATATCCATATTCTTGTTTAAGATGAGAGGGATCTATGTAATAATTTTTATTTCTAGTCACCGAATTGGGATACATAAAATCATAATAATTGGTGATATTGGCAATATCTCTTTTGCATGCAAAATAGATATCAAGTTTGTTTGGATTTTTGAGAAGGTCAAATTGTGACTGGTAAATTGCAGTCGTAAATATTTTCAAATCGACATGATGATCTTTGCATAATTGCACCATTTTTTTCAAAAGTTCGAGTTTTTTTGGATCAATTTTTGTATAAGTTGCATAAATTCTTTTATAAGTATCATTTGAACCTTTTTCTCTTTCTGTCCATGAGATGTTATTGATAAACATATTTTGATTATATTGTGATCTCGATCCGCTTAGATACAAAGGTTCTGTATATTTAAATTTATACTCGTTTTTTAGATAATTAACTATTGGCAGTGAAAGATAGTAATTCAGGTGTTTTTTGAGTGTAAAGCCCTCTGCAAATAACTCTTCATCTATTTTTGGCGATTCTGTGTGAGATCCGTTGAACGTGTAAAAATTCAGTCCTATTATGACGTTTTTGATGGAAAAATTGTTCAAAGCATAATCAAGAAGTAGATATTGTTCTTCTAGATTTGATGAATTCATGGCTACATTATACACACGATCTTTTGTGTATTTTTGGACATCTCTAGTGTCCATGAACTGAGTTCTACTACCACCAAGCATAATAGTGTCGGGTTTAAAGGTAGTTAAGCCTACAAACTTTTTTGTTCGACCATCTGTAACCGCTTCCTCCTTTATAAGTCCAATATCAAAACGGTTATTGATCCCCTCAGGGTCTAAGATATATACAAAACTCAGATAAGTCATAAGCGACATTACAGTCAAAATTACACTTAAATAAATGAACTTTCTATGTTTATTTCTCATAAATAAATCCTAAAATTGAAAATACAAAAACTCTTGCGTCTTTGTAAATGTTGTCGCCGAAGCAACCAATAAAACAGCCGTAACGAGAAGATATTTAGTTTTAGGAGCGAAGTTTTTCGCTAATTGCATGCTGTTGTGTGTAAATAGTACTATGAATAGCCCAACTAAAATATAGATTGTTTGGGGGATTCCATCGACGTATGGCAACATTGAGTAACGTAAATTTGAAATATCAAATAGCGTATAAGTAACATACCAAGCATCATCAAAGTTGCTTGAAACAAAAAGTATTCGTGTGACAATAAGACCAAAAAACATGAGAGTCCAGGCGACATAAAAGTTCATTTCAAATTTTTGTTTCCTCATCATGTAAGCTGCAACAACTAAAATACCGTTTAGAATACCCCAGACGACGAAAGTCCAACCAGCTCCATGCCAAAGTCCGGAGACTAAAAAAGTAATCATAATGTGTAGATACATTACATGTGATTTACGTTTATTCCCATTCAGACTTTTATACACATAGTCATTCAAAAATTTCGATAATGTCATGTGCCATCGTTGCCAATATTCAGCAAAGTTTCGTGATTTGTAGGGACTGTTAAAATTTAAAGGAAGATTGATATTGAACATTTTTGCAACACCAATCGCCATATCAGCATAACCAGAAAGATCGAAATAATATGACAAAACATACGATACTGACGCATACCAAGCTTCTATCATCGTGAGGTCTTGTGCATGATCAAATGCCATTTGAGCATACACCGTAAGGGGATCAGCTATCAGCGTTTTTTTTGCAAGCCCTAGCGCGAAAATAAATAATCCAACAGAAATATGTTCCCATTTTAAAAGTAGTTTGAATGGATTGTGAAATTGAGGAATTATATCTTTGTGGTGAACAATTGGACCCATTAGTAATTGAGGGAAAAATGTCACAAAAAGCATAAAGTCAACAAAGCTATAACCTTTTGCTTCGCCACGATAGCTATCAACAAGATAAGCAATTTTTTGAAATGTGATATAACTTATCCCAAGCGGAAGTACTATGTGCATTAAGGGAACATCGGAGCCAAAAATACCATTGAAATTATTTAAAAAAAAGTCAGTGTATTTGAAATAACCTAATAGTAATAGGTTGAATGACAATCCGACTATAAGCCATTGTTTTGCACTAATAGTTTCAAAGAAATCCCTTGATGCAAATTCCGTCTCTCTCTCTCTCTCTCTCTCTCTTGTTTTGCCGATTATTAATCCTAGAGAGTAGTTAGTAACTAGACTGGTTAAAAGTAAAGGTAAATAGATAATATTCCAATAGCTATAAAAAAATAAACTGCCACCAATAAGCCAATACTTGGATGCGGTTATTTTTCGTATGCTGGTTAAATAAAAATATCCAATCAATACAATGGGTAAAAAAAGAAATAAAAATTCGAATGAACTAAAAAGCATAAGTAACTGCTTTGTTAATAATCACACTGTACTCTAGTCTCTTTTCAATATTATACACTACTTTTTTGCGTTGAAGGGCTGATGCTGTTGCGTCAAAATCATTTTGGAGAAGTTTTAAATCGATCATACAGAAAATCCGATATTAGAGTATATTAGGTTGATTATAGCCAAAAGAGGCTAAATTTAGCTCAAAATAGCTTTTGCAAGTTCGAACTGGTTTGCTGTCATAATATGTATTTTTGGATGCAACGCTTTTAGTTCTTCAAAAAGAGTTTTACTGAGTTGGAAACCAATACGGTACTCTTCTTCGACACTTATTTTTGAAGCCGTCTCTAACGCTTCAACCCAAGTTTGAGGAACGTGAATTCCGGGAACATTTTCATCCAGAAATTTTGCGGTACGAAGTTTGGTAATGGGAAAATAGCCCAAGATGAGTACGCAGTTAGCGTTATGTTCTTGATTGGCTTCACTCATCATAGAGAGAAGTTTTTGGGCACTCTGGCTGTCATATACGGGTTGAGAAATAATTCCTATTGCACCGTGGGCTACTTTTTTGGTCATCTTTTTTTGTAAAGAGGCACTATTTTTGGAATAGGAGTCGATAACGGCGAATGGGTAAAGGGGAAGGGGCGGTGCTAACAGTTTTTGTTCCGCTAAATCTGTTCCACCATTGAGGGTAGTGATAATGTCTAAAAGTAAATTGCTGTTTCCCTCAAAAACCCCTTTGGTATGAGGTTGATCGGACGAGTGGGCGCTGTCGCCCGTGAGGGCGAGGATAGCGCGAACATTGGCTTCATTGGCTCCCAAAAGATCACTTTGGAGGGCAATACGGTTGCGATCACGCATACTCATCGTTGCCAATACAGGCTTATGAAAACGATCTTGAAGCTTCATAGCGGCGAAGAGGGCGTTATATTTGAGTTTGGCAAGAGGGTTATCGGTGGTGCTAAATCCATCCACGAGTGTATCAAGCCCTAAAGCAGCTATTTTTTCAAGTGTAGGGGCAAATTGCGCCGAACGTGACGGGGTTGTCTCGAGGGTGATATAGGTACCATTACGGAGTTTATCAATAAAAGGTTCAAACAAAAGATGCCTTTGGATATAATTACGCCATTATAACAAATAGGAAACACGTTTTGATTAAGTTAGCAGTATTTGATTTTGATTCGACCTTAATGGATGGGGAAACCATCGATTTTTTTGCGCAAGCGTTAGGGATTGGCGAGGAAGTATCGGCAATTACCGAACGGGCGATGAATGGGGAGCTGGATTTCTTTGAATCGTTGCAGCAACGTGTTGGTTTGCTCAAAGGGTTAGAGTTTTCAAAAGTAGAAAAAATTTGTCATCATCTCCCCTATATGAATGGGGCTGTTGAGACAATTGCGGCACTCAAAGAGCGTGGGATTAAAGTTGTTTGTTTTAGTGGAGGATTTCGAACAGCTACCTCTTATGCCAAAAGTATCCTTGGATACGATGCCGATTTTTCCAATGTTTTACATGAAAAAGAGGGGAAACTCACAGGGCTTGTCGGTGGAGATATGATGTTTGATTTCTCCAAAGGGGATATGTTGCAGCGTCTTCAAGGACTTTTTGGGATTACCCCTGAAGAGACTATGGCAGTAGGTGATGGGGCAAATGATCGCTCAATGTTTGCGCATGCAGGAATTAGGGTTGCTTTTTGCGCAAAACCCATTTTACAAAAAGAGGCGAATGTCATTATTGACACGAAAGACCTCACACAGATTATTACAAAGGTATTTAGTTAATGTTGGAAAATTCTTTATGGTTGCGTTATAACCCAGAAAAAACAATTCGTGAAATGTTGGGCACTCTTTATGGTTGTGCTGCTGTTGAGATCGAAGAGGATGAGCGGGCATTGTATGCGTCGCTAAAGCGTCATTTGACAAAAAAAGAGTTTCGTATGATTATGATGAATGAAGCAGGATGTACACCTGAGGAGATTGGTGCTGAAGTTGCCCTTGAGGGGGAAGATTTGAAAAAAGGGCAGTACAAAGCCTATCGCAAATTGCATCAAGCTAAAATTCGTCTTGAAGTTCGTGCGAATAAAGTCAAAGAAGTGGTAGAAACGGCGAACGAAGAATAAAAAAAGATAATTAATGGATTGATTAATCGTCCATTTATTCTTTATGAGCTATGATATTCGATTAACAAAAAACAAGGATTATCTATGAAGAAATCAACGTCACTTTTTCTTGCAGCGGTTGTTGCTGTTGGAATGATGAGCACGTCTGCGTCTGCGGATATCAAAAAAGGGCAAAAAGTCTATTTGAAAACGTGTAAGGCGTGTCATGGTAATGGTACCAAAGGTGCTGCTATGCATACACAAGCGCAATGGGATGCACTATTTGCTAACGGTGCTGAAAATATGATTAAAGCACATGCTGGAACAAAAGCAGAAGCAGAGTTTAATTCAGAAGGCTTTAAGTCAAAAGCACAAGATCTTTATGATTTCTTGCATGAATACGGTAACGACTCAGGAAACGTCCCTTCTTGCGGATAACTTCTTCTCCCCTTTTTGTGGGGAGAGTTTTTAACTCCTCTAAGGAGAAGAAATTTAGCTAAAAAGGGAATTGACGCTCTCGTTATGGTAGACACGACGGATCACTTCCGCAAAAAGAGGGGCAACGGTTAACACCTTGATCTTATCGCTTTGACCGCTAAGTACCAATGTGTTGGAAATTACCAATTCATCGAGTTCACCGTTGTTAAGATTTTCATAAGCATTTCCACTCAAAACACCATGTGTTGCACATGCCATGACCGATGTTGCCCCACGCTTTTTAAGAGCTGATGCTGCTTTGACCATCGTTCCTGCTGTATCCACCATATCATCGATCATAATAATATCTTTGCCAACAACATCACCGATGATGTTCATTACTTCCGACTCATTCGCTTTTTCACGACGCTTGTCGACGATAACCATATCCAAGCCTAATTTTTCGGCGAAATAACGGGCACGAGTTACCCCTCCAATATCAGGAGAAGCAATAACAGGGTTAGGGAGATTTTTAGCGCGAATATACTCTTCAAAAATAATTGCTCCATAAAGATTATCAACAGGAATATCGAAGAACCCTTGAATTTGACCTGCATGAAGATCAATCGTAACAACACGATCAATCCCCGCCGTCTCAAACATATCCGCAACCAGTTTCGCCGTAATAGGAACACGCGGAGCCGCTTTTCGATCTTGACGTGCGTATCCAAAATAGGGGACAACAGCGGTAATCGAACTTGCCGAACTACGACGAAGGGCATCGGTCATAATCAACAACTCCATCAAATTGTCATTACTAGGGGCACCGGTGCTTTGGATAATAAATACATCCCGTCCCCGAACACTTTCGCTAATTTGAACGTTAATCTCACCGTCACTAAAACGTTTCACTGAAGCCTTGGAGAGGGGAACATCGAGGGTTCTACATACTTCCGCCGCAAACTCGGTACACGCTGAACCGCTAAAAATTTTGTATCCACGCATGGGGTATCCTAGTGCCAAAATATAATTACGAGAGTATAACAAAATCTCACTTAGCTATTGCTAATAATAAAAATAAAAAATCTACGTCCGATAATCGGCATTGATTTTAACGTACTCATGTCCCAAATCACATCCATAGGCGATAAATTCACCCGAGCCTTGACCAACATCACAGTGGATTGTAAATGCCGATTTTTGCATAACCGCTGCAGCCAATGGTTCCAGCTCATTATTAAACAATAGCTCACCTTGGCGATAAACACACACCGCATCAAACCAAATGCTCAACGTTGCCTCATCGCACATCACACCGCTAGCCCCCACGGTTGACGCAATACGCCCCCAGTTAGGATCTTCTCCAAACAGGGCTGTTTTAACGAGGAGTGAATTACTCAATGCCTTGGCAACCACTTCCGCTTCGTGGGTGTTCAATGCACCCGTAACCTTATAGGTGACGAGTTTCGTTGCCCCCTCCCCATCACGTACCATCTCTTTGGCCAAAAAGAGCATAATCGTTTCCAACGCCTCTTTAAACGCTTCGGCTTCAAAAGCACCACTTTTTCCGTTTGCCATGAGTAGCACGGTATCGTTCGTCGACGTATCCCCATCGACACTCGCCGCATTAAAGGTTGTATGGACACACTCATTAAGAAGTTTTTGCATCGTTGCTTTATCCACTGCCGCATCGGTTGTAATAAAGCACAACATCGTTGCCATCGCAGGGTTGATCATCCCCGCCCCTTTCGCCATTGCCCCAATACGAAACGATTGCCCATCTTCAAGGACAACTTCGTAGGCGATGCGCTTACTAAAGGTATCGGTTGTCATAATCGCTTCTGAAGCCGCCACCCCATCACGACGACTAAGATCAAAATTCATCGCCCCTTGGATGATTTTTTCCTTAGGGAGACGCACGCCGATCACCCCTGTCGAGCTCATCACAGGATTTTGAATCTGTGGAAAACGATTTTTAAGGGTATACAACACTTCATTGATATCCGCAATCCCCGCTTTACCCGTCATGGCATTGGCATTTTTGGCATTAATAAGGACAAAATTACCTTCAAAATCCCCCTGTTCTTTGAAGTGACGAATGGGTGCAGCGGTCATTTTGTTGGTGGTAAACACCGAAGCGTTGAGACAAAGAGCCTCCGAATAGACAAAAGCGAGATCTTTCGCCCCTCCATTTTTAAGCCCAATAGCAACTCCATCGGCATAAAAACCTAACGCAGCACATACTCCACCCTCAATAGCGTTTAGTGTAGCCATAAAATCTCCAAAAAAATAAAGTACATTATTATAAAGAAAGAAGGTTAAAATAAAAGGAGGGTGAAAACAAAGTAAAAAAATAAAATCGGGAAAAATCCCGAAATCACGAAAGACTAGAGGGGGAGGTTACGAATCTTTTTTAAGAGTGCGAAGCTCAGAAGCAGCAATACGAAGTTTTTTCGTTGTACCGTCTTCAAGAGTAACACGTACTGTACGAAGATTTGGCAAAAAACGACGTTTAGTTCTGTTTTTTGCGTGAGAAACATTGTTCCCGCTCATTGGGCCTTTACCGCTAATAGCACATTTTCTTGCCATTTTGGGGCTCCTTGCGTAAATTTAAGTTGCGCATTTTATCTCAATAAACCCAAAGTTTACCTTAAGCAACATTTCTTGTCATTCCTAAAGTTTTCTTTAACAAACACCATACTACAATAAACAAAAATATTGGATATTGTATTATTGTGATTACTCAAGAAGACGTGGTATTGTATATTAAAAACATCCCCCCAACACCTGGTGTCGTGCGTCAAGCACTCACTTTTGCACGAGAAGGTGAGCTTATTAAAGCTGCCAAATGCGCCCAAGAGGATCCTGCTTTGCGCCTTTATCTCAAAACATTGGTCAATCGTCCTATTTATGGATTTAAAAATGAGGTCTCCGATGTGGGGCAAATTTTTGGTATTTTAGGGGTTGCTGCCACACAACAAACCCTTTATAATTATCTTCTTAGCTTATTGACCCCTAAAAAATGGGAACTTTTCCCCCTTACAAATCATCAATTTTATGATCTACAAGCTTCTCTTAGTAAAGAGTGGGAAAATATCCTTATTCATCTTCATATTAAGGATAAAGAGGTTTACAGTGCTATATCCCTTATCCCTGCTACCATTATTGTCTGTGATGCCCTCTTTGCCTCGAAGAAAAAGGAGGTAGAGCAACTGCGAAGCGTCAAAGCACTTGATTATAATACGATTTTAAAACGGTTAAGCGGGTATGATCTCTTTGATCTTGCGGCTGAAATTGGAAAAATGTGGGAGATGAGTGATAAAACTATTGCTTTAATCCGTTCTGCCTCTGGAACACACCAAGGTCTCGTGGGAGAGCAAAAAATGCTGGCGCAATGGATACACCTCCTCCTTTTTTATCTGTTTTCCCAAAGCACTTACGTCAGCGCAGGTCTCAACGAATTTATTGATTTTCAAATCGACTTCGTTCATGATATTTATGATTCTTTTAGTCAGGTGGTACCCTCAATATGAGAGCAGTAGTCAAAGGGCGTGTCGGCATTTTTCATTTACAAGGGTTTTTGGATGGAAATAATGCCCCCTCATTCTTAACCATAGACGATATAAAAGCAACCGAAGCACTCAATATTGATATGCTTTTGGTTTCGCTCAAAAAAGTGATTTTTTTCAATAAAAATGGATTGGATGTTTTTGTAAAGTTATTCACACACATCCGTACTCTTAAACACATCTCTGTTGGATTCTGCGACTATGACCATACCAAATTTAAAGCAATCAACACTTTTTATGCAGGTGAAATTAATTTTTCCCTTTTTAAAAGTGAAAAAATAGCGGAACTCTTCGTTTCGAGTAATAAATCTGACCCAAAAACCATACTCCTGTATAACGAAGATCCTTCACAACGCTCTGCTATGGCAATTGAACTGTTTGATTATGGTCATAATCCTGTCATTGCGCAAAGCTTTGCTGAATTTGAAACCAAAAAGAAAACGCCCGAACTCTATTATGCAATTATCGAGGATACCCTTTTGGGATATTTTGGGCAAAAAGTGGCAACCCGAGTAACTGGCAACGCCGTTATTTATACTATTTCTAATTTTCTCGATGCGGAGATTGGAAATAACTTCAATATTGCCTACCACACCAATTCACTTAATGTTGGATTCCGCCTCTTTATTTTTGATGCCTTCAAAGTGGTCTCAATGAATATTCATGCCCTCAATTTCTTTACGAAACTTGCAAGTTCGGCAGCTGAATATAATGCTGCCATCTGTTTTGTCGGAATGACGTTTGAAAAAACACCCGAAACATTCAAGAACGATCTTGAAGATGCAGGGATAATGTTTTTTGATACTATGGATGAAATTCTCAAAAATAAAGAGTTATTGCAAGAGCTTGGCGGTGGCGGTGGAACAACGATAAAACAACAGCGTATTCTTAATAAAACACTTATTAATGAATTACCCCATTTTATCGATGCAACCGTCTCTACTCTCAATATGATGACCAATGCTCAAGCAATCAAAAACTCTGTTAGTATCCAGCCCCTCACAATTGCTAATCCAGCTGATCAATTTGCCAGCTCTATTGGTTTTTATGGAGATTTAGATGGTCTTATCATCCTTATTTTTCCCAAAACAATTGCCAAAAAAGCATGTGAGCTTCTTATTGGGGAAGGAGAAATAACCGATGAAGAAATTCTTGATTCTCTTGCTGAATTTGTCAATATCATCGGTGGACGTGCCAAGGTACTTCTCTCTGAAAATAAAAAACGGCTTGACATTACTCTGCCACGGACCTACTCTGATATGGATACCCTTATGGAAATTGCTAGGCATAAAAAAGGGGTGCAGGTTGATTTGAGTTTTAATGGAGAAAAATTTATCTTTTTTTTAACACGATAAACAAATTTCACCAAAGCTAGTACAAAACCTTTTTCGCTAAAATACGAAAAATATTTCACAAGGTGTCTTTTATGCTCGTCGCCCCCAGTATCCTCTCCGCTGATTTTGGTAATTTAGAACGTGATGTCCGTGCCATCTGTGATGCAGGGTGTGATCTTGTCCACGTCGATGTCATGGATGGGCATTTTGTCCCCAATATGACCCTAGGACCTGTTGTGGTAGCAGCGATTGCTAAAGCAGCTACAAGACCCCTTGATATTCATCTTATGGTTCAAAACAATACTTTTTTTGTGGATCTCTTCGCCCCTTTGAAACCTGAATATATCTCCTTTCATATTGAAGAGGAAAAAAATCCTCACCGCTTGGTGCAATACATCCGCTCATTGGGAATTAAACCCGCTATTGTTCTTAATCCTCATACCCCAGCTGAAGCGATTGAATATCTCTTAGGGGATTTGGATATGGTTCTTGTTATGTCAGTTAATCCAGGATTTGGAGGACAAAAATTCATCCCCACCGTCGTCGAGAAGATCAAACGACTCAAAGTCTTGCGGGATCGGATCAATCCCAACTGTCTCATCGAAATTGATGGGGGGGTAGGAAGTTCTAATATCCAAATGCTAGCCGATGCAGGGGTTGATGTATGTGTTGCAGGAAGCTACGTTTTCGGAGCCGACGATTATAAAACCGCCATCGACAGCCTTCACGTATGAGAACCAAAATCTGCGGTATCACAAACCTTGAAGATGCCCTCCATGCTATAAACGCAGGAGCAGATGCCCTTGGATTTGTTTTTTATCCTGACTCTCCTCGCTATATCACTCCCGAAAGTGCCAAAGATATCATCGATAAGCTCCCCCCCTTTGTTGAAAAAGTTGCCCTTTTTGTCCATGAAACTCCTGAAGTTATTCGTCACATCTGCTTAGAGACAGGGTGCACTCTTGCACAGATTCATTTTGAGGTAACGGATGATTTTTACGATGCGCTTCATTTCCCCGCACTCAAAGTTATTCGTGCCCAAAATCAAGAGGATGTGATAAAATATCCCAATGAATATCGCCTTGTTGATGCCTATTGTGATGCCTTTGGTGGAGCTGGAAAACGGCTCAATATTGAGTGGTTTAAGGGGGTTGATTGTTCTAAAATCATCCTAGCAGGGGGGCTTGATCCTCAAAATGTTGTTTCACTGCAACCCTACGGTTTTTACGGGGTTGATGTTAGTAGTGGAGTAGAAGTATCTAAAGGGAAAAAAGATCCTCAAAAAGTGTCCAATTTTATCCAAAGTGCTCGTCAATGAATCCATTGGATCAGAAAATACTCAATCGACTGGCAAAGCACGGTATCCCCAAAGAGGAGTTCGAAAAGCTCATCGGCAATGAACTAGACTTAGAAATGCTCCAAGCTCAGGGGATGAATCTTATCCTCCACAATAAAAGCTATAAATTTCAAAGCGCACTAAGTTCTATTGAGAATACACTCTTTTGCATCATTGATGTTGAAACGAATGGCTCCAAAACAGCTCACCATCAAATTATCGAAATCGGTGCTGTAAAGTTTCAAAATGGCAAGATTATCGACACCTACGAAAGTCTCGTCCATTGCACCGAAATCTCTGATACCATCGCCGAGATCACAGGAATAAGCGTCGAACAAACCGTGAGTGCACCCCATCTCTCCCATGTTATGGCTGAAGTTCGCCTCTTCTTGGGAGATGCTATTTTTGTAGGGCATGCTGCCAAATTTGATTATAACTTTGTCTCTGCTATGATGGAACGAGTTGGATTGGGAGGACTTCTTAATCGACAACTCTGTACGATTGATTTAGCAGAAAGAACCTTTGAATCGGAGCGGTATGGTTTATCGTATCTCAATGATCAATATGACCTATATACAGACGCAACTCATCACCGAGCCCTCTCTGATGCCATTACCACCACAAAACTCTTAGAACAAGTACTCCCTATGATACCTAAAAATATCCAAACAACCGAGGAGCTAATTGCCTTTTCAAAAGAAGCGACACGAATAAAGCGGTTAAAACCGATAAAAGAAGAGGAAATCGCCCACTCTACAATGGGCTAAAAGCGAATAAAATTATTATTCGCTGTATTTACCTACCCCAACAAGGCGATTATAGCGTTGCTCAAGACGCTGGGAATCACTAAGTTGGCGTAATGAAGCAACTTGCGCAAGAAAATACTCTTTGACAGCATTCGCAGCTCCTACTTTATCGCGGTGCGCTCCAATGAGTGGCTCATTGATTATATCATCAATTAAATCCAATTCTTTGAGATCCGCACTCGTAATTTTAAGGGCTTTTGTTGCCGCTTCGACTTTGCTAGGGTCATTCCACAAAATTGCCGAACACCCTTCAGGGGAGATGACACTAAAAACGGAATAGCGCATCATGGCAAGGCGATCTGCAACCCCGATAGCCAAGGCACCACCACTTCCCCCCTCTCCGATAACTACAGAGATGCTAATGGTATTAAGGGTGGAAAGTTCGAGTAAATTGCGGGCAATTGCTTCACTTTGGTTGCGTTCTTCCGCACCCAATCCTGGATAGGCGCCTGGAGTATCAATTAGCATCAAAATAGGGATATGAAATTTTTCTGCCATTTTCGCCATCCGCAACGCTTTACGATACCCCTCAGGATTGGGCATACCAAAATTGCGCTTGAGCTTATTTTTTGTTCCTCGCCCTTTTTGTTCTCCAATAATCATGACTCTCTCAGTCCCAATCATTCCAAGATAACAAATGATAGCAAGATCATCCCGAAAATGGCGATCCCCATGAAGCTCATATTTTTTATCAAAAAGCATATTGACGTAATCAAGGGCGTAGGGGCGATCTGCGTGGCGTGCAAGCTGAAGCTCTTGATAGGGAGAAAGGTTGGTATACGTTTTTTGAACTTCTTTATCTAAATCATCTTTGAGAATTGTGACAGCATGATGGTCATAACGAATTTCTGCTGCGATAATCTCCTCTTGGATTTGGCAAATTTTTTGTTCAAAATCAAGATAAGTAGCCAAAGGAAAACCTTAGATTTTTTTGAAGATGACGACACCGTTCGTGCCACCAAATCCAAAAGAGTTACTCATAACTACATTAAGCTCCGCCGATCGAGCAACATTGGGGACAATATCCAAATCACAATCGGGATCAGGGGTATCATAGTTGATTGTTGGAGGGATAATACCATCACGCATCGCCATAATACTAATAATCGCTTCAATACCACCCGCAGCACCCAAACAGTGTCCTGTTTGCCCTTTGGTTGAACTTATTGGAGGACAGTTCTCTGCTGATCCAAAAGTTGCTTTGGTTGCCATTGTCTCGTACCAATCATTGTATTTCGTACTTGTACCGTGGGCATTGATATAATCAACCTTGGGATTTCCTGCCATTTTCATCGCTGCTTTCATGGCACGTGCTGCGCCCTCACCACCAGGAGCTGGTGTCGTGATATGGTTCGCATCACCGCTTTCCCCAAATCCGATAAGCTCTGCATAAATACGAGCACCGCGTGCTATGGCACTCTCATACTCTTCAAGCACCAACGCAGCAGCTCCCTCACCCATTACAAATCCTGACCGATCGGCATCAAAAGGGCGAGACGCTTTTTTGGGTTCATCATTGCGAGTAGAGAGGGCTTTCATTGCCGCAAATCCACCGATACCGACACCACAAATTGCCGATTCAGCAGCAACAACGAGCATTTGATCAGCACCACCGATCATAATTGTTTTTGCCGCTTCACTAATACCATGCGTTCCAGCAGCACATGCCGTTACGCTTGAAAGATTTGGACCTTTGAGCCCGTGTTCAATAGAGACGAAACCACCGAGCATATTCACCAGTGCTGAGGGGATAAAGAAAGGGGAAATACGGCGAGGCCCTTTGGTTTCCAAAATAATAGAACTTGCTTCAATCGCTGCAAGTCCACCAATCCCAGCTGCCGCACTAACACCAAAACGATCTTTATCTATATCCGCATTGAGATTAGCATCTGCCATCGCTTCGTGCGCCGCTTTGAGTCCGAAGTGGATAAAACGATCCGCTTTTTTGACCTCTTTAGGGTGCATTACCGTCTCAGGGTCAAATCCTTTGACCTCTCCAGCGATCTGTACACTTTGCAGTGATGCATCAAAAATAGTAATCATATCAATACCACATTCGCCATCACAAATCGCTTTAAACGAACTCTCTTTATCATGACCCAATGCGTTGATCATCCCCATACCGGTTACTACTACTCTTTTCACATTTTCTCCTGCGTCTCAATGGTCTTAATAGTTGGCTTCGCAAAGCCGACACTTAAAATCATCGTTTCAAGGCAATCGCCTCGAAACATCAATGATTACTTTTTGCCTTCGATGTAATTAATTACATCTTGAACGGTTTGAATTTTCTCTGCTTCATCGTCAGGAATTTCAATATCGAATTTCTCTTCAAGAGCCATTACTAATTCAACAACATCAAGGCTATCAGCACCAAGATCTTCTACGAATTTAGAATCCGCTTTTACTTCATCTGGGTTTACGCTTAATTGCTCAACCACTACTTCTTTAATGTCTTCCAAAAGTGCCATAATAGCTCCTGTTCTTATGAATAAAATCCCAAAATTATAACATATTTAACTTAAGAGGGGAAACAGCCCCCTACAAAAACGTCTTACATCGACATTCCGCCATTGACTTTGAGCGTTTCCCCTGTAATATAGCTTGCATGATCACTCAATAAAAATGCCGTCGCTTCCGCCACTTCTGAAGCATTTCCGAAACGTCCCATAGGAATTTTAGCGGTAAAGGCTGCTTTGACCTCCTCTTTGAGCTCATCGGTCATATCGGTTGCAATAAATCCAGGGGTGATACTGTTATAACGAATACCACTGGTTGCCGCTTCGATAGCGAAACTTTTCGTCATGGCGATCATCCCCCCCTTGGAGGCGGCATAGTTGGTTTGACCTGCATTACCTGTCTCCCCTACGATAGAGGCCATATTGACAACAGCCCCAAATTTTTGTTTGCGCATCGCTTTCATTGCTTCTCGACATCCGATAAACGCTGACGTGAGGTTGGCATTCAATACACTCGTAAACTCTTCAACTTTCATACGCATTGCCAATTTATCGTTCGTAATCCCTGCATTATTGACTAAGTATGCTAATGAACCATCGGAATCCACAATCGTTTTAATTGCATCAACAAACGCCGCTTCATCGCTCACATCAAACCCGATTACTGCCGCATTGCCACCCGCTGCCTCAATTTGTGCTTTGATAGCATCCGCTGCATCGGCTCCACTGCGATAATTGATCCATACTTTGAGACCATACCCTGCCAACACTTTGGCTACTTCCGCACCGATCCCTCGACTTGAACCTGTTACCAATACATTTTTACCACTAAACTTCATCTATCTTCCTTTTTTATTAAATAAGTGCTGCGTCCATCTCAGTGGGAATTTCTAGCCCCATTAGCTTTAAAACCGTAGGTGCAATATTATTAAGTGCTCCCACGTGTACCGCATCCACTCCATCCGCTACAACAAAACACCACACTTTTCCTACCGTATGATTGGTGAGAATATTCCCCGCATCATCACGCATCTCTTCACAATTTCCATGATCGGAGGTAATAACCAGCGCATAATCTTTTTCTTTAGCTGCTTCAAGAATACGACCCAACTGTTCATCCACCGCTTCAACCGCTTTGGTTGCCGCTTCGAAATTGCCTGTATGTCCCACCATATCCCCATTAGCGAAGTTGACGACGATAAAATCGATCCCTTCATTGATTGCTTTGACAACGACATCTCCCACTTGGGGTGCTGACATTTGGGGCTGCATATCATACGTTTTAACTTGGGGGCTTGGGATCATTACTCGTGTTTCATTCTCGTAAGGCTCTTCAATACCACCATTAAAGAAAAAAGTGACATGGGCGTATTTTTCTGTCTCTGCCGTATGGAGTTGTCGCTTTCCTGCATGCGAAATCACCTCTGAAAGGGTATTCTCGGGTGCATCTTTGGGGAAAAGGACAGGATAAGGGAAATTTTTATCGTACTGCGTTATTGTTGCCAAATGGGTAGGGACAAATTTTCTCTCAAAACCTTGGAACTGTGGATCACCCAATGCCGTTGTCAATTCACGCATTCGATCACTTCGAAAGTTGAGGGTCAACACACTATCCCCCTCTTTGAACCCCTCATATCCATTGAAAGCACTGGGGAGGATAAACTCATCATTTTCCCCATTAGCATACGAGTTTTCGATGTAATCGGCAACACTTTGATCACTTTTGGGATGAGCGCATACAATAGCATCGTACCCTTTTTGAACTCTCTCCCAACGGTTATCTCGATCCATTGCGTAAAAACGTCCCCCCAATGAACCGATCTTAATAGTAGAGCGTCCATGCGCCTTAATAATATTCAAAAAGTGCATCGCGGATGTAGGGGAAACATCTCGCCCATCGGTGATAAGATGAAGCCACACCTCTTTTCCCTCATCCGCTGCAATTTCTGCTACCCCAATAATATGATCAATATGGGAGTGAACTCCCCCATCACTAAGAAGGGCTATTAGATGAAGCCGATTGCTTGTTTTGAGTAAAGAAGAAAAAATTTCATTACGCTTAAAGCTTCCATCATCCAAAGCAAGTGAAATTTTGACCAAATCTTGATACAGTACACGACCACTTCCAATGGACATATGTCCCACTTCCGAATTTCCCATCTGACCCTCTGGCAACCCAACACTCAATCCAAAGGTATCAATAAGAGAGTGAGGAGCCGTAGCGAAGAGATGATCGTAGGTCGGTTTATGTGCCGCATGAAACGCATTAAAGGCTTGCTTGGGGGAATACCCAATTCCATCTGTAATGACCAAAACGGTTTTTTTATTCATTTTGTCTCCTGATTAACCAAACTTTGGGAGGATTATATTAAAATGTCACTTGCTTTACAATTTTGTCATCAAAGAGTCTATTAATGTTATATTGGTTTCATCACTCATTGGGTATTAATATCCTTCAATACATCACCGTACGTGCAGGGCTTGCTTTCTTTATTGGGTTACTTTTTACCCTTTTTCTTATGCCCCGTTTTATTGCATGGGCGCAATGCTCCGCCAAAGTGCAACCCATTAACGAATATGTCAGTGCCCATCAAGGCAAAGCTAAAACTCCCACAATGGGGGGGATTGTTTTTATCACCTCGACACTATTGGCATCACTCCTTACCGTCAATATCATGAACCCATTCGCCATCGGCGGTTTACTCACTCTTATCGTTTATGGGTATATCGGCTTTACTGATGATTGGGGTAAAATCCGTGGGGGGGACAATCTTGCAGGTCTTAGTGCTCGTGCCAAGCTCGCATTACAGCTCATTTTTGGTCTTGCCATCGGAATTTTTCTCATTTATGTGGCGAAGCTTGATACAGGGTTTTACCTCCCTTTTGTAAAATCTAGCCTTTTTGATATGGGGCTTTTTAGTATCGCCTTTTGGGTTTTGGTGATCATTGCTACCTCCAATGCTGTCAATCTCACCGACGGGCTTGATGGTCTGGCAACGGTTCCCTCTATCTTTGCCCTCCTATCCTTAAGTGTTATTGTTTACATCGTCGGAAATGCTTCTCTTGCCCACTATCTCCTTATGCCCAAAATCCCTGCAGGGGAAGTCGTCGTCATCGCCAGTGCCCTTGTTGGCTCTTTGGTAGGCTTTTTATGGTTCAATTGCCACCCTGCTCAAGTCTTTATGGGAGACAGCGGTTCCCTCACTCTCGGAGCCTTCATCGCCTATATGGCAATCATTGGTAAAAGTGAGATTTTGCTTATCCTTATAGGGTTTATTTTCGTCATTGAAACGGTATCCGTCATCTTGCAAGTGGGGAGCTACAAACTTCGTAAAAAACGGGTCTTTTTAATGGCACCCATCCACCACCATTTTGAGATGAAACAATGGGCAGAGAATAAAATCATCGTCCGATTTTGGATTATTGCGTTGCTTTCTAATATTCTTGCACTTATTACCCTAAAGATTCGCTAATGAAAAATCAAAACATTGCCTGTTTCGGCTACGGAAAAACGACCCGCGCTATTGCCAAAAAAGTAGGCTCTTGTACCTTTTTTGATGATAATTTTACTCAAACATCGATGGATGAAGAGGGAAACACCCTTAAGAACGTGAGTGAATTCGACACAACCCACTTTACCCATGAAATCCCCTCTCCGGGATTTCCCCCATCCCATCCCCTTATTCAAAAAGCAACCCACCTCATCAGTGAATACGATTTTTTTGCCCCCGAAATCCCTTTTTCCATTTGGATTAGTGGAACGAACGGTAAAACAACAACAACCCAAATGGTAGAGCACCTCCTAAGCGATAAAGGGGCGATCAGTGGTGGTAACATCGGTACCCCTTTAGCCGATATGTCTACGGATGCCCCTATTTGGATTTTAGAGACCAGTTCGTTTAGTATGCACTACAATCAAATTGCCCGTCCCAATATTTATGCTCTCCTTCCCATCACCCCTGATCATGTTAGTTGGCATGGGAGTATTGAGGCGTATTTTGAAGCCAAACTCAAACCGCTCTCACTGATGAAAGAGGGGGAAGCTATTATTCTCCCCAAGATGTTCGCTGATGTCCCCACTAATGGCTTTAAAATTCTCTATGAAAACGAAAACGATTTAGCAACGTATTTTGGATTTGATGCAACACAGATTAAATTCAAAGGGGCATTTTTGATGGATGCAATGATTGCCATGGGAATTGATAAAATTCTCTACGACCGCATCGATTACGACAAAATCAATGCCTTTATCCTCGATCCCCACCGTCAAGAGGAGTTTCGTGACGCCAAAGAGCGTCTTTGGGTGAATGATTCTAAAGCGACCAATATTGATGCCACCCTCGCAGCATTACGTACCTACGGCGATCATCCGATCCATTTGGTACTAGGAGGCGATGACAAAGGGGTAGAGCTTGAAGATCTTTTTACCCCTCTTAAACAATACGATGTAGCTGTTTATGCTATTGGTGCTAATGCTCTTCGCCTCGAAGCCCTCTGTCAGCACTATAACATCTCCTGCACGCTATGCCATACCCTTGATATTGCAGTAGAACAAATTTCTCAACAACACAATCATCAAAGTATTGCCATTCTCTCCCCCGCAGCAGCAAGTTTGGATCAATTTACCTCCTACGCACAACGTGGAAATCTCTTTAAAGACTTAGTTCAAGCCATTTAAGCTTAATTTTAAGTTTATACGGCTATAATTCTCGTCTAACAAATAAGTGGCCAATTAGCTCAGTCGGTAGAGCAGTAGACTGAAAATCTGCGTGTCCTTGGTTCGATTCCGAGATTGGCCACCACTTTTTTTAAAACTCCCTCAAAAATCAATTATACTCAAAAATCAATGACAAAATCACATCTCATAATTATTTATTGATCTTTAAGGTATTTATTAGCTATTCATCAGTATAATTTTGTTCTTTCAATATATGGACGAGTAGGAAAGCGGCTGAATCCACCTCCCTGCTAAGGAGACGTACTGGTAACGGTACCGAGAGTTCGAATCTCTCCTCGTCCGCCACAAACCCCTAAATTACGGACTTCCAAAGCCTTTTAACCTCAAACTAAAAATCTCTTACCTACCCCGACTTACTTATAAATGTCAATCGTTATTCTTATACAGTTTTAAATTCAAGTCATTTAATTCCTATGTAAGTTTGGCGAAGGGAAAAATTAATATAATCTTGGTTAGAGTATTTTTTTTGAAATTAGGAATTATTGTGAGTACAAAAACAAAACATAGCCTTGAGTCCTCTTTGGATCTTCGAGAGCCTAAAAAATATCATGTCTATTTGTTAAACGACGATTATACTTCCATGGATTTTGTGATCGATATTTTGATTGGTATTTTTCACAAAGATTACGCTCAATCGCATCAGATTATGATGCAGGTTCATCAAGGGGGGCGTGGGTTGTGCGGAACCTATTCGTATGAGATTGCGGAGACAAAACTTCATCAAGTGGGATCTCTTTCACGTGAGAGTGGATTCCCTCTGAAAGCAATAATGGAGGAAGCATCATGATTAGTGAAGAGCTCAATGCCATTTTCCAAAAAGCGGTTGCCTTAGCACGCCATCAACGTCACGAGTACCTCACAATTGAACATATTATGCTCTCTCTTCTTAACTCTCCCGATGGAGCAGCGATCATTCAGTCGTGTGGCGCTGAGGTAGAGGTTATTCGTGAAGCATTGGGCAATTATCTGATGCACTCTCTTGAACCACTTCCCCAAGAGCTTAATCAAGAACCTTACGAGACGGTTGCTTTGTCACGGTTGATTGATGGGATGATGCTCCATGTTAAAAGTGCTCAAAAACAGCATGCCGATGTGGGGGATTTTATCGCCGCCGTTTATGAAGAGCACCATACCTACGCGTGTATGTTGCTTGAAGAGTATGGGATTAGTCGTGTGGATATACTCGAAGCGATTTCCCATAAAGAGGTGGATGTTCCATCGTCCAATCAAGAGAGTGAGAGTGCGTTAGAGAAATATTCAATTAATCTCATAGACCAAGCTAAAAATGGGAAAATCGATCCCGTTATCGGGCGAGTCAATGAGATAGAGCGTGCTATCCAAACGCTGTGTCGCCGTAAGAAAAACAATCCGTTGCTCATAGGAGAGCCAGGGGTGGGTAAAACGGCGATTGCGGAAGGGTTGGCGTTACGGATTGTCGTAGGGGATGTTCCGAAACTCTTGGAGAATGCCCAACTTTTTGCACTGGATCTAGGGGCAATGTTGGCAGGGACGAAATATCGGGGTGATTTTGAAAAACGGCTTAAAGCGGTGATTGATGAAGTGCAATCCCATCCCAA
>JAABPY010000068.1 GCA_011391735.1 Sulfuricurvum sp.
AAATTTGTTTATATGAGGGTCAAAAACAAGGGCTTTTTGGGTGTTTTTTACTGAAATTTTGGTGCGAAAGTTAAGTTCGAGTGTTGGAATCTCTTTGGTCAACAGTGATGAACAAACGGTCGATGATCTTCTCAAATTTGCCGATACCGCAATGTATCAGGCGAAAAAAGAGGGACGAAACACCACCCGTTTTTATCAAGAACAGATGGATCAATGGATCAAAAAACGGATTTTCTTAGAAAATGGTCTCCGTCATGCGATTGAAAACAATGAATTGGAACTCTACTATCAACCTGTTATTGAAATTGAAAGTCAAAAAATTGTCGGAGCAGAGGCACTGTTACGATGGAACCATCCAGAGCTTGGGATAGTTATGCCCGATGATATGATCTCTATTGCTGAAGAGAGTGGACTCATTGTCCCCATAGGCGAATGGGTGTTACGTGAAGCGTGTGCTCAGTTCGTTCGATGGCGTTGCAAACAAACCAGTAAAGTTCATCTCCAACGTATTGCCATCAACGTTAGTGCCGTACAGTTTCGACAGAGTGATTTTGTTGATAGAGTTATCCGTATCGTAGCCGAAACAGGGATTGTCCCGTGTATGTTGGAGCTTGAGCTGACCGAATCGACGGTTATTGATAAGATTGATACCGTTATTGATAAAATGAGTCGTTTACGTAATGCAGGTATATCAATTTCGATGGATGATTTTGGTACAGGATACTCTTCTCTTGCCTATCTAAAACGGCTCCCCTTTACCACCCTTAAAATCGATAAAAGTTTTGTCCGTGATATTATGTCCGATAAAGATGATGCGGCATTGGTACAGACGATACTCTCCATCGCTTCCATATTTCATCTTGAAGTGATTGCGGAAGGGGTAGAAGAGTTAGATCAGTACCTCTTTTTACGGGATCACCATTGTCACTATTTTCAAGGCTATTTGTGCAGTAAGCCTGTGCAAGTGGGTAGTTTTGAAGAGCTGTTAGCCCATGATATTCAACGATGTCAGGCGTTGTATTAATTTTTTGAATCTCTCTTTGTACACGAGGTATTTCAGCTCAAAACTTTCGACTTTGCCAATGCCTCTTCGATTTCTGCTTTGCTAATTTCTCCGCTGAGCGTTAGTTCCACATTGCCATCTTCCCCTGTGACATTCATATTGGCTATTTTAGCTTTCGTTGTATCACTCATACATGCGCATTGCCCCGTTTTACAGTTTTCTACCATCGTAAAAATCTTATTTTTGGCAACGGCACCTGTAAAATTAATTTTTACCCCCGTACTTGTTTGGACGACTTGTTGGGCAATTGGGTTGAAAAATTCTTCTATTTTTGGAAGTAAAATTGCTTCTATCTCATGATAAGTTGCCTCAAATGCCTCATACCCTTTGCCATCAGGGTCTTCAAATCCTACGTGCATTTTAGGAGTAGGGTGGGGGAATACGGGGCACGTTTCGTGTGCATGGTCACAAACAGTGACGACAAGATCAAACGGTTCATTAATGAGAGTATCCAATGTTTTGGAGTGGTATTGCTCCCTCCAAATCCCTTTTTCGTCTAACAACTTTTTGGCATAGGAATTGACATTGCCACTGGCTTTGACCCCTGAACTTTGAGCGAAGAGTCTATCACCCATTTTGGCATTGATGAGCGCTTCGGCGATGATGGAGCGGCAACTGTTTCCCGTACAGAGAATAAGGACTTTTTTCATAAGAGACAACCTTCATTTTGAGATAATTTGACTAACGGGGGAAGTTGTATCCCCAAACACCGAATTTCAGCCAACGCTTCACTTCGGAAACGATCAAGTGGGCTACGTATGGAATAATAGCCCCACGTACCACACCTATCAACCCGTAAAAAACCACCCTCTTTGAGGATTTTTAGATGGCGAGAGAGACGAGATTGGATCATCCCAAAACTCTCTTGCAAGTCACAGACGCACAGCGCACCATGGGTATCCAAAAAAGCGAGGAGTTTGAGACGTGTTTCGTCATTGAGTGCTGATACCGTTTCTAAAAAAACATCCATCTTTTACCTCCGATTTACGAAAGTGTAACGAAAATAAAATAATATATCAAGATATATTGATGTTATGATAGAATATCGTATCAAATTGAGGAGAAGTCTATGATATTAGCAAGTGCAATTTTTTTAGTAACGCTGATTTTCGTCATTTGGCAACCACGTGGATTGCAAATTGGCACAACGGCGGTAGTAGGTGCCATCATCGCAGTGGCTCTGGGTGTGGTCAGTATCACCGATGTATGGACGGTGACCTCTATCGTTTGGGATGCAACGCTTGCCTTTATCGGGATAATACTTCTTTCGATGGTATTGGATGAAATCGGTTTCTTTGAATGGGCAGCTTTGAAAATGGCACGTCTCTCTGGCGGTAACGGTCATTTGATGTTCGTTTATATATTGATTCTTGGTGCATTGGTATCGGCTTTTTTCGCCAACGACGGTGCAGCGTTAATCCTTACGCCCATTGTATTAGCAAAGATGAAATATCTTAAGATGAAACCTCTCGCCATGTTTGCTTTTTTGATGGCAGGGGGCTTTATCGGTGACAGTGCTTCCAATCCTCTCATCATCTCAAACCTTACCAATATCGTAACCGCAGGATATTTTCATATCGGATTTTGGGAATATGCTAAAACGATGTTTTTACCCAATTTACTGAGTATTATGGCTTCAATTATGGTGCTATGGATTTACTTTCGCAACGATATTCCTACCTATATTGACATTAAAAACCTTCCAGTTCCTGAAAGTGCCATTAAAAACCAGACGATGTTTCGCCTTAGTTGGTGGTTTTTGGGTCTACTTATGATGGGTTATTTTATCGGCGATAAATACCATCTCCCCATTTCGGTATTCGCATTGGGTGGTGCGCTGATCTTTTTGGCCATTGCCACGTATTTCAAAGCTACAAAACCGATTATGACCATCAAAGCAGCGCCTTGGCAAGTGGTATGGTTTAGTATTGGGCTATACGTTGTCGTGTATGGTCTGAAAAATGGAGGACTTACGACCTATTTAGCAGGAATAATCACTCAATTAGAATCCATGGGAAATCTCTATGCTGTAATCGGAACGGGCTTCTTATCAGCGATTTTGAGCTCCGTCATGAACAATATGCCCACCATTATGATTATGGACATTGCCATCGGTGAAGCGGGAAATCATGCGCTAGCGTACGCCAACATCATCGGTTGTAACCTTGGTCCCAAAATGACCCCGATCGGTTCATTAGCAACACTGCTATGGCTTCACGTATTGGCACAAAAAGGGGTTAAAATTAGCTGGTGGGAGTATATGAAAGTGGGGTTGGTCGTCACACCGCCTGTTTTATTGGTGGCGTTGTTGGGATTGGTTTAATAGTTCTTTGGTATTGAGGTGTAAGCCAGAAGATTAAAATTTAATAGGAATTTTTAGATAAAATCGCTTTATGAAAACAAAAAAAGCACTCTGCATCAT
>JAABPY010000069.1 GCA_011391735.1 Sulfuricurvum sp.
AAGCAGTGAAGATGCCCGTGAAGCAATGCGAGAACCTCTTAAAGAGATCCTTGAAGCACTGCGTGACGTACTTGAGAATATGCCACCTGATTTGGCAGGGGACATCGTCAATAATGGTGTTATCCTTACAGGAGGGGGAGCACTCATCCGTCAACTCGATAAATATCTCTCAGAAATTATTAAAATTCCTGTCTACGTTGCCGATGAACCATTGTTATGTGTTGCACGTGGTACGGGACGTGCCCTTGAAGAGATCGATCAACTTCACGAACTTTTTGATAATGAATAAACAACGCTTTTTAATCGCCCTTTTTCTTATTATAGGGGTGATGGGGGCTCTTTATTTCAGCCCTTTTTTACAATCTCCGCTCATTCATCTTTCCAAATCCATTAAACTTTTCTATCTCAAGCAAACAGAGAAGATTCAAAATGGCTTTATCCAACATTTCGATCAAGCTGCTACTATCGTGGAACTAGAAAAAAAAAATCGTTATTATGAAAATGAACTTTTAACGCTCCATCAAATCGCCAATGACTACAATAATCTACTTCGAGAGTCTAACAGTTCCCTAGTCACACAACCCTCAGTAGCACTTGTAAGAACAATCTCTTACATTCGAATGGGTGATCCCCATAAACTATGGATAGAGATGGAACATTTTGATCCAACACAAGTATACGGATTACTCTATCGAGGGTACGTAGCTGGAATTGTTGTTTCCAACAATGGTGCTCCTATGGCATTACTCAATGGAGATAGTAAAAGTTCGTACGCTGTTTCAGTCGGAAATTCAGAAGCTCCCGGAATTGTTCGTGGTAACAATGAGCGTCGCCTTGTCGTCGAATTTATTCCCACATGGGTTCCTATCTTTGTTGGAGATGAAGTAGTCACTTCAGGATTGGATAAAATTTTTCTCTCTGGGTTAAAAGTCGGAAAGGTTATCTCTATCTCACGCTCAAGCGGTTATCAACGTGCCGTCGTTGAACCTTACTTTTACGCTAAAAATCCTGCTTATTTTCATGTTATTACAAAAGTACGTTAACATTTAATAATCAGCTTTTAAGTGCTGTTATCCTATAATCAACAAATTTTTTGACACAAAGGGTAAGCATGCCAAAACGCGACGATATTAAAACGATACTCCTCATTGGATCAGGTCCCATCGTCATTGGTCAAGCGTGTGAATTTGACTACTCTGGTACACAAGCGGTTAAAACACTCAAAGAGCTGGGATATCGGGTTGTCCTTATCAACTCCAATCCCGCTACCATTATGACCGATCCTGAATTTGCCGATCGCACCTACATCGAACCAATCAAACCTGAAATTATTGCTCAAATCATAAGAGATGAAAAAGTTGATGCAATTTTGCCTACTATGGGGGGACAAACTGCCCTTAATGCCGCCATGCTCATGCACGAGCAAGGACTATTGGAAGGGATCGAATTTCTCGGTGCCAACCCTTCTGCTATTAAAAAAGGGGAAGATCGTCAAGCCTTTAAAGAGTGTATGCAAAAAATCGGGATGGATCTCCCCATCTCCCGTTATGCTTACAATATCGACGAAGCCATTAGTGCCGCCAATGAGATAGGTTTCCCAACGATTATCCGTGCTTCCTACACCCTTGCGGGTGGGGGAAGCGGTGTTGCATATAACATTGACGAATTTAAACTCCTCGCCCAACGGGGTCTTGATGAGTCCCCTATCACCGAAATTTTAATCGAGGAGTCCCTCCTTGGATGGAAAGAGTATGAGATGGAGGTTATTCGTGACAAAGCTGATAATTGTATCATCGTCTGTTCCATCGAAAACTTTGACCCAATGGGAGTCCATACGGGAGATTCGATCACCGTTGCCCCTGCCCTTACATTGACTGACAAAGAGTATCAACGAATGCGTGATGCCTCCTTCGCTATTTTACGTGAAATCGGTGTGGATACAGGTGGTTCCAACGTTCAATTCTCTGTCGATCCTAAAACGGGACGGATGATCGTTATCGAAATGAACCCTCGCGTTTCTCGCTCCTCTGCATTGGCTTCCAAAGCGACAGGGTACCCCATTGCCAAAGTTGCGACCCTTCTAGCGGTCGGATTTACCCTTGATGAAATCACCAATGATATTACGGGAACTCCTGCTGCTTTTGAACCCGTTATCGATTATATCGTCACCAAAATCCCCCGCTTTACGTTCGAGAAATTCCCCGAAGCGGAGTCAACGCTCACCACGAGTATGAAATCGGTTGGTGAAGTAATGGCAATTGGACGAACGTTTAAAGAATCGGTTCAAAAAGCCCTCTGTTCTCTTGAAACAGGGTTGAGCGGTTTTGACCCAATTGATAAAGATTTAGAGTTTGTCAAGCACGAAATTCGTCGCCCCAATGCAGAACGTATCCTCTATGTCGGGCAAGGGTTCCGTATGGGGCTAAGCCACAGTGAGATTTTCGAACTTTCCAAAATTGATCCATGGTTTTTGACTCAACTAGAAGAGATTATCGCCCAAGAGCCTCATATCACTGCGGCTACCCTTAACGATGAAATTCAACTACGTCGTCTCAAAACCGAAGGATTTTCCGACAAAAACATCGCTCGCCTTGTAACGCTCAATGGGGGAGATGCAAAAGAGAACGATGTTTACACGGCACGTAAAGCCCTTGGTGTTTTTCATGAATACAATGAAGTCGATACGTGTGCAGCAGAGTTTGGGGCATTAACCCCGTATCTCTACTCTACGACCAATATCACCCGCTTAGGAACACAAGAACCACGCATTAGTGATAAAAAGAAAGTGATGATTCTAGGGGGCGGACCGAATCGTATTGGACAAGGTATCGAATTTGACTACTGTTGTGTTCATGCGGCGTTTGCCCTTAAAGAGATGGGGATTGAAACAATTATGGTCAACTGTAACCCCGAAACGGTCTCTACCGATTATGATACCTCCGACGTTCTCTATTTTGAGCCTATTGATTTCGAACATGTCCGTGCTATCGTTGAGCGTGAGCAACCCAATGGTATTATTGTCCATTTCGGAGGGCAAACTCCTCTCAAGCTTGCCAATAGTCTCCACAATATGGGGGCGGTTATCGCAGGTACCTCGGCGGAAGTGATCGATTTGGCGGAAAACCGTGAAAAATTCTCCGCATTTGTCATTGAGCAAGGACTGCGACAACCTGAAAATGGGTTAGCGATGACCAAAGAGCAAGCATTTACCATTGCCCAAGAGCTTGGGTACCCTGTCTTGGTTCGACCATCTTATGTACTTGGCGGACGTGCGATGCGTATCGTTTACAATGACGATGAACTACGTACCTATATGGAAGTTGCCGTATCGGTGAGCAACGATTCCCCTGTGTTGGTTGACAAATTCCTCGATCAAGCGGTTGAACTCGATGTTGATGCCATTACTGATGGAACCGATGTCTATATCGGTTCGGTTATGCAACACATTG
>JAABPY010000070.1 GCA_011391735.1 Sulfuricurvum sp.
ATTAGCTATTCCCAAAGAGCATTATTTGGATCCATTGATGGTGTTGGAAAGCTATATTTCACACGACAAAAAAATAGCAGCGTATGGTTCAGATAAATTCCTCGGGGTGCTGATGTCGATGGGGTATACCCTTGATTTTACGAAACCCAATGTTGTTTTGGTTGCCATAAAAGAAGATTTTAATTCCGATGAATATGCGCAGATGATTGAATTTATTTTGGGTGGGGCGCAGCTTATTGGGATGCACGAAACCTCTTTGTATGCCAAAAATTCTAAGCGTTATCCTGGTGTTGGGGCGATTTTGAAGATGTTGGAATTTGCAACGTCCTCCTCTTATACGGTTGTGGGGAAACCAAGCACCCCTTTTTTCCAAACAGCATTAGGGTTACTTTCGAAGCAAAAAGAGGGGATAACCTTTGGGAATATCACGATTATTAGCGATGATGTGACCGGGGATTTGATTCCTGCCCAAGAATTGGGTATGAAAGGGGTATTTGTCCTCAGTGGAAAATACCGTAGCGCAGAGGAAATTATCCCACAACTAAGCGTAAAACCTGATGCTATTTATCCAGATATGAGAGGAGTATTGGAGGATTTATGGAAACATTAGAAGAGTGCAGAGAGGCGATTGATGCGTTGGATAATGAGGTCTTAGCACTTCTTAATCGTCGAATGGAAGTGGTACAGCGTGTGGGGGAGATTAAGCATGCAACACAAGGGGCAATTTACCGTCCTGAACGAGAAAAGGCAATCCTTGATCGTTTGAGCCACTTGAGCCAAACATCGGAAGGGATACTTAATCGCAGTGCTATTGAAGCGGTTTTTTTGGAAATTTTTGCCGTTGCCCGAAATCTTGAACTCCCTGAGAAAATTGCCTATCTAGGACCTGAGGGGAGTTTTACCCACCAAGCGGCGGAGTCTCGTTTTGGGGCGATGAGTGATTACCTCTCGTTAGGCTCCATTGAAGCGGTCTTCAAAACACTCGAAGCGGGGCGTGCGAAGTTTGGGGTTGTCCCTATCGAAAACAGTCGTGATGGGGTCGTGGGTGAAACCCTTGATTTGTTGGGAAAAAGTGGTGTTAAAATCGTTGCGGAACTCTATATGCCTATTCACATGGCATTTGCGACCAAAGCGGAAAAAATCCACCATATTACGAAAATTTATTCCAAAGATAAAGGGTTCGGGCAGTGCCGAGAATTTTTACTCGAACATGGACTGGATCGTGTTGAGCATATTCCCGTAGAGTCAACAGCAAAGGCCGCGGTATTAGCCTCCAAAGATCCGACAGCCGCTGCCATTTGTAGCCATATTGCAGCGAAGTTGTATGGAATACCGACACTGTTTGAAAATATCGAAGATACCCATAATAATGCCACTCGCTTTTTTATCCTTAGTGATTTTAAAAATGCCCCAAGTGGTGAGGATAAAACCTCTATTTTGGTACGATTAAAAGATACCCAAAAAGCGGGAGTATTGTTCCATTTCCTTGAAGATTTTAATGGGGAAAATATTAACTTAAGCAAAATTGAGAGTCGCCCTTCTCGTGATGCCGATGGTTTTGGATATTGGTTCTTTATTGACTTTTTTGGTCATATTGATGAGGCGCATGTGCAAAAGATTATTGCCAAACACAGCGATGAAGTGACGTGGTTGGGAAGTTATGTAAAGGGGGAATTATGACATTTAATACAGCATTAGAGAACATTACAACGTACGAAGCGGGTAAGCCCATCGAACTCGTTGTCCGTGAATACGGGATTGAGAAAAGTGATATTGTCAAGTTGGCAAGCAATGAAAATCCGTTTGGATGCTCACCCAAAGTCAAAGAGGCGGTTCGTGTTATTGTTGACAATATGGCACTCTATCCGGATGATTCGATGGTGAAGCTCAAAGATGCCCTATCAAAAAAATACGGTGTCAACACCAATGAACTCATTATCGGAGCAGGAAGCGATCAAGTCATCGAGTTTGCGATCCATGCCAAAGCCCATACGGGTTCGAAGGTTTTGATGAATAGCGTCACTTTTGCAATGTATGAAATTTATGCTAAGCAAGTGGGGGCGAATATCATCCGTACCGCTTCACGGGAACATACTATGGATGAGTTTTACGCCCTTTATGTGGAGCATAAACCTTCCCTTATTTTTTTATGTACTCCGAACAATCCTACGGGAGATGCGATTTATGCCGAGGATATGATCGCTTTTATTGAAAAAATTGATAATGACACCCTTGTTATTGTGGATGGCGCCTATATGGAATATGCCCGTTTTAAAGATCCTGCGTATGCGGTAGAGCCAAAAGAGTTAATCGAAAGATTTGAGAATGTCCTCTTTTTGGGGACGTTTTCAAAAGCGTACGGATTAGGGGGGATGCGTGTTGGATACGGGATTGCCCAAGCACCGATTATTAAAACCCTTTATAAAGTGCGCCCCCCATTTAATATTACGACCCTCTCCCTTGAGGCGGCATCCGTAGCACTCGAAGATGAGCCGTTTGTACAGGGGTGTATTGCCGATAATTTTAATGAGATGAAACGATATGAAACGTTTGCAAAGAGCAAAGGGATTGATTGTATAGAGAGTTACACCAATTTTATTACATTAGCCCTTCCTGAAACCAAAAGTTCATCACAAATAGCCCAAGAGCTCTTAAAAAAGGGTATGATTATACGCGATTTAAGCAGCTATGGATTGAACGCTATTCGTGTCACTATTGGGACATCGGTGCAAAATGATCGATTTTTTACCCTTATAGAACCTCTAGTATAAAGTAGGCATTCAACAGAATGGATTTTAAAGCACTTTTCTTACAGCTTGTCACCCTTTTTGGAAAGCTGACGCAGACCCAAAAAATCATTATTGGGTCTGCCATTACGGGGATTGTTGCTTTTTTGGCTTTTTTGATACTCTATAACTCTGAGGGAACAAAAGAGGACAATGAGGGGTATCAGGTTCTATTCGATCAGCTTTCACCCCAAGATGCCGCACAGGTGATTGCGCAACTGGAAAAAGAGAAAATTCCCTATAAAATCCCACGAGAAAATGTGATCGAAGTTCCCAAAGAGGTAGTGTATAAAGAGCGAATTACGATTGCTTCACTGGGAATTCCCAAAGAGGGGCATGTTGGATTTGAACTTTTTGATAAACAAGAGTTTGGGGCGACCAATTTTGACCAAGATGTTAAATTTAGACGAGCATTAGAGGGGGAGTTAGCACGCTCTATTGACTCCCTTGCCCCTGTTGAAAAATCAAGCGTTAGCCTTGCCCTTCCCAAAGAGACATTGTTCGTCTCCGAGGAGGTACCCCCATCCGCATCAGTTATGGTGCAATTGCATGAAGATCGAAAACTCACCTCTAAACAAATTCGAGGAATTAAAAAACTCGTAGCTGCCGCCGTCCCTAAGCTCAAGCCTGAAAATGTG
>JAABPY010000071.1 GCA_011391735.1 Sulfuricurvum sp.
GTAACTGCCGTTTGTAGCGAAGCATCATGGTAAAGAGAATTTTAAAGGTTAGCATGGTGTGATTATAGCAATTTTTGGCTGTAGCTACTTGTGTTAAAAATTATCGTTTAGATTTGTAGGTTAACTTCTCGACTCTTATCTATATTAATCTTCGTATGTTACAATTTCCCATCATTACAAAAATACAAAAGGATTTACGAATGCTCGTTACTAAAAAGGCTCCTGATTTTACCGCCACTGCTGTTCTTGGAAACAACCAAATCGTTGATAACTTCAACTTGTATGAAAACTTAGGGGAAAAAGGGGCTGTCCTTTTCTTCTACCCATTGGATTTTACGTTTGTATGTCCGTCGGAACTTATCGCATTTGATCACCGTTTAGAGTCATTTACTGAACGTGGAATTAATGTTATTGGTGTGTCGGTTGACTCACAATTTAGCCATTTCGCATGGAAAAATACCCCTGTCAATCACGGTGGAATTGGACACGTTCGTTACCCATTGGTTGCGGATTTGAACAAACAAATTGCTCGTGATTATGATGTTCTTTTGGATGAGTCGGTTGCCCTTCGTGGATCATTCTTGATCGATGCTGATGGTACGGTTCGTCATGCGGTTATCAATGATCTTCCATTAGGACGTAACATCGATGAGATGCTTCGTATGATTGATGCGATGTTGTTCACCAATGAACACGGTGAAGTGTGTCCAGCAGGTTGGGCAAAAGGGGATGCAGGGATGAAAGCTAGCACCGATGGTGTTGCCGAATATCTTGCTACTCACGCAGAAGCACTATAATTTTACATTTTGCCTCATTTGAGGCAAAAAACTCTACTATTCCTTACGGGTAAATTCACTAAAAATAATTCTTTGCGTAGTATACAGTTTTCCTTTAGAAATTTTAGTGTACTATTGAAAATCAAACAATGGGGATAATTATGCATGCAGAAGAGCTCAAATACAATTTTATTAAGCGCTATGGTATTGCAATTTCTCTTATAGCCCTTCTTTCTACCGTTGCTTTTTATATCCTTCATTTGGCCCTTAGAATGAGTGATTCAAGTGCATTAGTTGTTAATATTTCAGGAAAACAGCGGATGCTCTCGCAGCGAATAGCATCCCAAGCGCAACAATATTATGGACATCTATCAAATACAGGGGATAAAGAAAACATTCAAGAAATTAGAGTAGCGCTGTATCGCTCCATGAAAGAGATGGGGGATGCTAATGATCGTCTCTCTTCGGGAAGATTACGTCATGGGGAGACGATAGCCGTTTCAAACGAGGTGTGGGAACTCTATTTCGGAGAGAGAAAACTAAAAAATAGGGTCGATAACTATCTTGTTTTAGTTGATTTGTTACTCCACACGAAAACCAAACACAGTGCGAAAGGGATCCTAAATGAGATCATCTCCTCTTCCAATGCTATTTTACCCGAGTTGAACGCTGCTGTTACCCTTTATCAACATGAGGGGGAAGAAAATCTTACTCTGGTTTCTAATATGGAACTGGGTGCGTGGCTTTTAACCCTCTTCGTTTTGATGCTTGAAGTCATCTTTATCTTTCAACCTATGGCAAATCAGATACGAGAACTCTTCCAAAAGGTGGTGTGGAATCGGCAAAATCTTCTTCAAGAGATCGAAATTCGAACCCTTAGTCTCCAACAAGCCAATGAGAAGCTTGCCCATTTGGCATCCCATGATCCCTTAACGGGGCTTAAAAATAGGCTTAACCTTGAAGCGGAGCTCGAAGAGCTATCGAAGAACTATCGAATTCACCATCTCCCTTACGCATTAGTTATGTTGGATATTGATTGGTTCAAAAGAATTAACGATACCTATGGTCATGATGCAGGGGATTTTGTCCTTTGTGAGCTTGCTATGATTTTTGCCCAAAGTGTCCGTCCGCAAGACAGCGTTTATCGGGCAGGGGGGGAGGAATTTGTCATTATCTTCAACCGTATTACTCAAGAACAGGTGATGAAAAAATGTGAGAAGATACGTCAAAAAATCCAAGATCACCCCTTTTCCTACAATGGGAATACCTTTGATATTACGATTAGTTCAGGGGTATATCACACAGATGTTGTTGAGGTAGAGAATATTCAAGTGGCGTTGAAGCTGGCGGATAATGCTTTGTACGAGGCGAAACGTTCGGGACGTAATAGGGTAGTTATGGCGCATGAAGAGCTTGTGGTGGTGGCGTAATGGATTTAGTTAGGGAATGTAAATTTTATCAATCATCTCTTGGTATTCTTTGAAACAATCACTATCGGCGGTAATCCCTCCACCACTTTTATAAATCAAATTCCCATTTTTCTTTTCGATAAAACGGATAGCGACAGCACTATAGAGATTTTTCCCATCAAAACAACCAAACACCCCTGTAAAATATCCCCGTTCGTACCCTTCTGTCTCTTCGATAATTTCCACCGTTTTTTTCTTGGGAGTGCCACTGATACTTCCTGCGGGCAATAATGTTTGGAGTAACGTTCCGATAGTTTCACGCCAGTTGGGGGGGAGTTTTCCGCTGATATGAGAGCTGGTTTGGTGAAGCTGCTTGACCCCTGTATTAATGGTGCTAAGTGAGCGAAACGCCTCTACGCGTATATCGGTTGCTACAATCCCCAAATCATTGCGTAATAGATCAACAATCATGGTATGTTCGGCTATCTCCTTGGGGTCATTGAGTAACGTTTCGATAGCATTTAGGGCTGATGCGTCAATCGTCCCCTTCATGGGGTAGGTATGAATGCGATTATCTTCGATGGTGATAAAGGGTTCGGGGGAGAAGCAGACAAATTCTTCACCAACACGAAGTTTGTAGGGGGCGTGTGCCATCGTATAAATTTCGTGGAGGGAATAGGGAGTTTGAATGGGAGTGGGAGCCGTAAGGTTGAGAAGATAGCTATTTCCTGCTCGTATATGTTCTTGGATAGCTTCGAATTGTAAGCGATACTCCTTAAAAGAAAGTGGATAATAGTGAGGCTTATGGGGAGCGTTATGATTGGGGGTGTCGCTGTGAAAAGAAAATTCGATGTCGTGACGTTTTAAATCACTTAAGGGGATAGCGTGGAGTTTCTCTCCTCTAAAATCAGTATAAAAGAAAGTGGGAACCCCCCTCTCTACCCACTGCGTGAACCGATCAAACATTAGGCGATAAGCGCCTTGAGGACTGCCATACGAATGGAGACACCATTTTTGACTTGCTCCAATACTTTGCACCGTGGATCATTGAGCATCGCATCATCAATATCGATATTACGGTGAACGGGTCCTGGGTGCATAACGATAATATCACGATTTACAATCAGTTTTTTCGTGATGCAAAAATCGCTGGCGTAGTCTTTGAGAGAGCCGTAGGTTTGGTGGG
>JAABPY010000072.1 GCA_011391735.1 Sulfuricurvum sp.
CGATTCTGGAGTTGCATCTGCCATAATTTATAGTCCACCTGAAGATTATATTTCCAATACAAACCAAATTCGGATTGCATTTGATGCAGATGCTGTTGTTTTTTCAGACGCATCTGAATATATTTACAAAACCCAAGGAATAGATGCCTTTTACCAACATGAAAAAGAAAATGCATTAAAACCTTTACCTGAAGGACCATTTGCAAAATTACTCAAAACATTATCCTTTATCCAATCAAAATTTACCAAACAAGAATCACCACTCCGACTAGCAATAGTCACCGCACGTAATAGTCCCGCTCATGAACGTGTAATTCTAACGTTACGGGCTTGGGGAGTTGAAATCGATGAAGCATTCTTCCTCGGTGGACTTCCTAAAGACAAAATCTTGCAAGCATATAATCCACATATTTTCTTTGATGATCAGCATCGTCATTTGGAACATTCATCAAAAGTTGTACCTGCTGGACAAGTTCCTTACAAAACTTCTTCAGCAATGCATAATATAGATGAAAGTTAATTTTTAAAGCAAGCTAAGGTTATACTTTTTATAAAGAAAATAGGAAAAAAAATGCCTGAAAACACCATTATCGAAACGCTAAAACAAATCAAAGAACGTTACCACCTCCCTGAACTTTATTTATTTGGTTCGTATGCAAAACATACCAACCATGCCAACAGTGATATTGATGTCGCGATAAAGCTTGAAAAAACAGATGCGTTTTTATTGATTCGTATCATGCAGGAAATTCAAGAACGCCTTAATATCAAAGTGGATATTGTTCAGCTTCGTGATCGAATGAATCCTTACCTGAAAAAGAGTATTCTCGAAGAGGGAATCTGTGTTTAATACGGAACTTCTTATCAATATTCTCAATCAAATGGTTCTTTCATGTGAACGAATAGAGAACCGTTTCTCTTTAATTAAGACGAGTGACCATTTTTTAGATGATGAGGAAGGGATTGAGAAGCTTGATTCAATTTGTATGCAACTCATCGCTATCGGTGAAAGTGTTAAAAATCTAGACAAAGAAACGAATAAAAAACTTTTACCTAATTACCCTGAAATTTCATGGAAAGAGGTAGCAGGTATGCGTGATATTATAAGTCATCATTATTTTGATCTTAATGCTGAAATTGTTTTTGATGTATGTAAAAATCATATTACGCCACTGAAGAAAAGTCTAATTCAAATTCACAAGGATATTTCCCTTGGTATATGACGTAATCATCATAGGTGCAGGGATCAACGGCTGTACGAGTGCCTATTTTCTTAATAAAGCAGGTTTAAAAGTTGCCCTCATTGATAAAGGCGGAATTGCTAGTGGGGGTAGTGGTGCTGCGGGGGCGTTTATCTCTCCCAAAATCTCCAAAGAGGGGGTTCTTAAAGAGATTATGGAAACAGCCCATTTGGAAGCATTGAAATTCTACACGACCCTTTTCCCCGATTATACCCTCCAAAAACCGTTACTTCATATCACGAAAACCCTCGAAGAGGGGAAGACGTTACGAGGTTTCAAAAATGAGACGACGTTAAATCTGACCTCTTTGGATGAAAATATGGAAATACTTTTAACCGATGAGGCAAAAAATTCTGAATCTATTTGTTTTTCCAATGGAGCGGTTGTCGATGCGCAAGGGGTGTGTCACGCATTGGTAGAGGGGGTTGATTTTTACCAATACGAGGTTCAATCGCTTCACTACGAGGAGGGGGTTTGGCATGTGGGAGATTTGAGAGCTTCTCACATCGTCCTCTCTATTGGAGCCTATGAGAAGATTATTCCACTCCCTTATTTGACGCTACGGGGTATTTGGGGACATCGTATTGACATCCAAACATCGACGAAACTTCCGACAATCCTTCACCATTACGTCTCTATTTCACCGACATCACGAGAAAATATTATGGCGATTGGAGCAACCCATAATGTCCATTATATGCCTACAGATGAAGAGCCGTACGATATAGAGGAGGGGCGCAAAGAGCTTCTGGAAAAAGCCTCCAAAACAGTTAATTTAGAAAATATAAAAATTGTACATGATTATGCAGGGCTACGATCAGGGTCGAATGATTATGTTCCGTTGTTAGGATCACTTGTCGATGCTCAAGCGACATTGAGTCTCTATCCCCAGCTCCAATATGGGAGAGCCGTTACTTCGTCTGCATTTGTCAACTATCCAAATGTGACGATGATAAATGGGTCAGGTGGGTATGGATTTGTCCTTGCCCCCTATTTGGCATCACGCCTTAAGGAGTATTTGGTGGATAAAAAACCACTGGATGAACGACTCTCCCCTGCACGATTTTTTGCTCGGTGGATTAAGCGAAAAAAATGATTAAAACTTCCATGTAAAACTTGTTTTATATTGGATATCCTCTTTTTTTACCCCAACAGCAGGATGGCTATCGTAAAGATAAAGTGCCGTTAAAAGTAAGTTGAGCTTTTCGAAGATGGGGACAATTAGCTCAATATTTTGAGAGGTTATGTAATCTGATCCATCGCTCAATTTGGGTTGATAATATCCAATATAACTAAGCTTGGAAAACTCAGTGAAATTTTCAGTATACGTAATATAACTGTTGAGCCGTGTATTATTTTCATTGGGATTAATGCTTGATAGAGTGTAAAAAACCTCTTCTTTAAATGCGCCAACTCCAATATACCCTTTTCCCAGTTTGGTAGAATTAAAAACTCGCCAACGCACATCAGCACCTGCTAAAGAGCGGTTATTAATACTCTTAAATTTATCTTGCTCTGACTGGAGAAAAAGTTCACTGCACCAATCGTCCTCGTATAAAGCATGGATGAAGCGTATATGGGTGTAGAGTTTGTCTTCATTTTTTGTACTATTGGATTTTCCATAATTGTAGGCAAAAGTTCCCCACGTCAAATAGTTACTCCCCTCATCGTATTGCAATCGTGTACCCAAAGCGTATCCACTGGTATTAGTGTTACCGCTTTTAGAGCCCATTTCGCCCCCTATCGTACCACTAAAACCAACATTAGAGCCAATATCAACAGGGGCAATAGAGACTAATGCACTAAGGGAGGTGGAGAGGAGTGTGGAGAGAAAGAGAAGTTTGCGCAAATAAATCCTTTATGTGTTTGTTTTAGTCGTAAACGACAACGCCATAATTATCATCGATACGGTAAAAACGACAATCTGCCGTAATACTCAAATCATTCAATCGTCCCAAATGGACATAACTTTTTTTGGTCAAGAGAATCCCGTTTTCGGTAAAAAAGCGTTTGAGATTGACGAATTTAATATCGTTGACAT
>JAABPY010000073.1 GCA_011391735.1 Sulfuricurvum sp.
CCCTCATGGGTATTTCACTATCTCAAAGATGTTATGTATTTTAAAATTGAAGCGATTAAAATCAAGATTCCATTGGAACGAATTTATGAACGTCTCCAATCGGAGGAAAATCTGACCGATATTTACAAATCACTCTCTTTTAACATGAGTCACATTGATGAGACCCAAACGCAAATGTACATTCCAGAAGAGATTGTACAGGGGAGAGATGCGTTTGTGTTTGAGCTGTAAGAACTCATTTCCTTTAATTCTTCTTTAACATTAATAGCCTATAATTATCCTTGTAATTCGCCTTCGGGCAGCTCCGCTTACTTCGTAGGCGGGATAAACAGATTCCTCGTTTTTTCCACTACCTTTTTAAAATCTTCTTTATTTAGCATTCCGATTCTCGTCATAAGTCTTTTTTTGTCGAATGTTTTTAGCTGTAAAATCATCGCCGTACTAGACACTTTTCCCTTTTTGCTATCGTACTCAAATGTATGAAAATAATCGTTATCTTTTACGGTCGAAGTAAGCGGTATTCCAATAAAAATATGAGCGGTGAGTTTGCGGATAATCAAAATAGGACGCTGAAACTCATTGCCCTTACCGAACTCTTCCGCTCCGATGTTTTGTCCGATTCTTGCCCAAAAAATTTCCCGTTCTTTAAACCCAACATTGTTCTCTTTATAGTGAGTTTTTTTCTTGGCGTTGTTCCAATTATCAAATTGTGCTTCAGGTATTGTATGACTCATTTAAGTTGTCCAAATGTATAATTTCACCACTCCTCAGAGGGTGTCGAACCGTTCAAGATGTTTGGCTGCATCAGCTTCGAGCTGAAATTCTCTGAGATTATCCTCTTCAAAAACTCCACTCTTCCCAAACATTGTTTATCCGATATTTTAGCTCAAACCTCTAAAAGCATTATGCAAAGAATATCAAAGGTAAAGCTGAAGATATGGACGGTTCATTTGATATATATGCTAGTGACAGTATTAAAGGTAATAAAGATTTGGTTCTAGGAAAGTTGTGTAAAGCCCTATACATAGGCGAAAAAGTGGTGTCAGAAGCGAGACTTGAACTCGCGACCCCCGGCTTATGAGACCAGTGCTCTAACCAGCTGAGCTACCCTGACGTTTTATGTAGAGTGGAATTATAGTGACCCAATCCTTATTATTAGCTAAAAGCAGTATAGAATTTAAATTGTATTTTTTGACTAAACACCATTGAGCCAATAAGACTAAAGGTGTTGACTATTAATCCAAACTCGTGTACAATCCCATCATAAAAATACAAAGGAAACAAAATGAATTTTCAACCACTTGGAAAACGTGTATTGGTTCAACGTCTCGAAGAGGCAACGACAACCGCATCAGGTATCATTATTCCTGACAATGCAAAAGAAAAACCTTCGCAAGGGACTGTTGTAGCAATAAGTGAGAAAGTTACGAATGTAGAAATCGGTAACGTTGTTGTTTTCGGTAAATATGCTGGGACAGAACTAACACTTGATGGCAAAGTTTATTTGGTTATCGCAACAAGCGATTTACTCGGAATTGTTAAATAATAAAACAACTATAAATTAAGGAATACACTATGGCAAAAGAGATCCATTTTTCAGACGATGCACGTAATAAGTTAGCAGCAGGGGTACAAAAACTCACCGATGCAGTAAAAGTAACGATGGGACCACGCGGTCGTAACGTCCTTATCCAAAAAAGCTACGGCGCGCCGATGATCACCAAAGACGGTGTATCGGTTGCTAAAGAAGTAGAGCTCAAAGATCCACTTGAGAATATGGGAGCACAACTTGTCAAAGAGGTTGCTTCTAACACTGCTGATGAAGCAGGTGATGGTACAACGACGGCAACCATTCTTGCAAATGCAATTTTCCAAGAAGGTCTTCGTAATATCACCGCAGGGGCTAATCCTATCGAAGTCAAACGGGGGATGGACAAAGCAACGGAAGCAATTTTGGCAGAGCTCAAAGCGGCTTCTCGTATTATTAATGATAAAAAAGAGATTGCTCAAGTTGCTACTATTTCAGCCAACTCCGATGAGCGTATTGGTGCTATGATCGCCGAAGCGATGGATAAAGTAGGACGTGATGGTGTTATCACCGTTGAAGAAGCCAAAGGAATTAATGATGAGCTTGACGTTGTTGAGGGGATGCAGTTTGATCGTGGATATTTAAGCCCCTATTTCATCACTAACTCTGAAAAAATGACCGTAGAGTTGGATCATCCCTTTATCCTCCTTTTTGATCAAAAAATCTCAAATCTTAAAGATTTGCTCCCTGTATTAGAACAAGTTCAAAAAAGTTCACGTCCCCTTCTTATCATCGCTGAAGATGTTGAGGGTGAAGCGTTGGCAACTCTTGTTGTGAACAAACTTCGTGGTGTTTTGAATATCACCGCCGTTAAAGCTCCAGGATTTGGTGATCGCCGTAAAGCAATGTTGCAAGACATCGCGGTATTGACTCGTGCACAACTCATCTCTGAAGAAATCGGTCGTACGCTTGATAGCGCAACGGTAGCGGATCTTGGTCAAGCATCACGTGTTGTTATTAGCAAAGACAACACAACTATCGTTGACGGCGCAGGGGACAAAGAAGCAGTTAATTCTCGCGTCAAAGAGATCCGTACTCAAATCGAAGCGACAACGAGTGAATACGATAAAGAAAAACTTCAAGAGCGTCTTGCGAAACTTTCAGGTGGTGTTGCGGTTATCAAAGTAGGTGCAGCAACTGAAACCGAAATGAAAGAGAAAAAAGACCGTGTTGACGATGCACTCTCAGCAACCAAAGCAGCCGTTGAAGAGGGAATCGTTATTGGTGGTGGTGCGGCACTCATTCGTGCAGCTGCAAAAGTGAACCTTGACCTTACGGGCGATCAAAAAATCGGCTGTGAAATCATCCTCCGCGCTATCAAAGCACCCGTCAAGCAAATCGCTGAAAACGCAGGGTATGATGCAGGCGTTGTTGTCAATACTATTGTCAATGCTACGAATGAAAACATTGGCTTCAATGCCGCAACGGGTGAATACGTTGATATGTACGAAGCAGGAATTATTGATCCACTTAAAGTTGAGCGTGTTGCATTGACTAATGCTACGTCAGTATCAAGTATGCTTCTCACAACGGAAGCCACGATCCATGAGATCAAAGAAGATAAACCAGCAATGCCAGACATGGGTGGCGGAATGGGTGGAATGCCGGGGATGATGTAATCATTCCCCCTTTTCGGGACTGTAAATAATTCTGTGTCAATTTGATAAAATTGGACACACAGA
>JAABPY010000074.1 GCA_011391735.1 Sulfuricurvum sp.
CATCTCGACGTCTATTTGTGTAAATTCAGGTTGACGATCGGCACGCAAATCTTCGTCACGAAAACATTTGGCAATTTGGAAATAGCGGTCAAATCCACCTACCATTAAGAGCTGTTTAAAGAGTTGTGGTGATTGGGGGAGGGCGTAGAACTCACCATCGTGTACACGGCTAGGAACAAGATAATCCCGTGCCCCCTCAGGGGTTGATTTGGTCAGAATTGGGGTTTCCACTTCCAAAAATCCAAGACTATCAAGAACATTACGAGCAGCAATCGCCGCTTTGGAACGAAGTTTAAAGGTCTTATACATTTCAGGATTACGCAAATCCAAATAACGATACTTAAGACGGGTCTCTTCGCCGACATTGTTATCACCAATCACAAAAGGGACAGCTTCAGAGCGGTTTTCGATAATCAGTTCATCGACAACGACTTCAATAGCTCCTGTTTGGAGACGTGGATTGACCAGCCCCTCACCACGTGCACGGATACGTCCATGAGCGATAAGGACAAATTCATCCCGCACTTCACTTGCTAGTTTGTGGGCATGGGCATTATCTGCTGGATCACAGACGAGTTGAATTAGACCGCTTTTATCTCGCAGATCAATAAAGACGATACCACCGTGGTCGCGATAACTGTTCGCCCAACCACACAATACGACACTCTCGCCAACGTTTGCTTCACTTAAATCAGTACAAAAATGACTTCTCAAATCAAAGTCCTTAGGGTTTATTTTTCGCAATTATAGCGGTTGGAAACTTTTGGTTTGATAATGCAATGTCAAGAGATGAATAACAGCGATTTTTAACCAAGATAGAGGTAAAATCAAACTCAAAATAATGACTATTGGATGAAAATAATGTTAAAACCTCTTTTGATTGAAATCGGTGTCGAAGAACTTCCTGCACTCCCCTTGCTTAAAGAGCTCAATGAGATAGAAAAAAAATGGGCAACTGTCTTAGAAAAAAACGGTCTGTTGTGTGAATTTGAATTTTACTACACTCCTCGTCGCTTAGTATTATGGCATCGTGAGTTTAAAACCCATCAAGAAGATAAAACGGAAGAGTTTTACGGTGCTCCAGTAGAGATGGCAATCAAAGAGGGGGTGCCTACCCCTGCTGCTCTTGGATTTGCAAAAAAATGCGGTGTTGATTTTGATCAAATTTCTCATGCCCAAAAAGGGGGAAAAGAGGTTCTTTATTATTCCAAAAACATTAAGGGAAAAGCCAGTAGTGAACTTCTCAATGAGATGATTAATCAATGGATTAAAAGTCTTAGTTTCGGTAAATCAATGCGTTGGGGAAGTAATACAGAAAGCTTCATCCGTCCAATTCGTTGGGTGAATGTGATGCTGGGTGAAGAGCAAGTGGCAACAGAACTTTTCGGGGTTCAATCGGCCCCTTCAACCTACGTTCATCGTATCAGCCATTTTGGTGCAATGCCACTATCGTCGATTCATGACTATTTTGATGTTCTTAAAAATGGTTCCGTCACCCTTTTCCCTCAAGAGCGTCGTGAGAATATCCTCAAAGCGTTTGCTTCATTGGAAAAAGAACACGGAATTTTTATTGATATTGATGACGATTTACTCGATGAAGTGGTTGCTATTACCGAACACCCAACGCCGTTATTGGGGAAATTCGATGAGAGCTTTTTGGAACTTCCCCCTGAAGTTATTATCACCTCTATGAGAGAGCACCAACGTTATTTTCCTGTTTTCAAAGAGGGGAAACTTCTTAATGTGTTTGTCGTCGTTTCCAATGCCCTTGCCGATGACTTCACCCACGTTATCGAGGGAAATGAGCGGGTTTTACGTCCACGACTTAGCGATGCCCTCTTTTTCTATCATAATGACCTCAAAAAAGGGCTTACTACGCAAGGGCTAGAAAAAGTCGTCTTTATGAAAGGGTTGGGGACGCTTCGAGAGAAGATAGAGCGTGAAAAAATAGTTGCGTCGGTTCTTTCCAATCTTCTTTATGAAAATATTAATCCTACAGAGTTGGAACGGGTGATGGAGTTGGCAAAAGCTGATTTGATGTCCGAAATGGTCTATGAGTTTACAGAACTTCAAGGGCTAATGGGGTATTACTATGCCATGGCATTGGGAGAATCATCTGAGGTAGCTTTGGCGATCAAAGAGCAGTATCTTCCCAGTGGAGAAGAGAGCGATCTTCCCAGTACCTCTCTTAGTGCAATCGTCGCTATGGCGATTAAGCTGGATACCCTTATTGGGATGTTTAGTATAGGGGAGATTCCAACAGGTTCACGTGATCCGTTTGCTCTTCGTCGTGCCGTGAACGGTATCATCAAAATTGCTTTAAAACATCAAATACCCCTTAATTTCTCAACCCTTATCGATCAGCTCACCGATCTCTATCCCAGTGCAAAAGAGTTTAAGAAAAATATTGAGACTTTTATTATTGAACGTCTTGCAGGTGTTTATCCGACGATTAATTCCTCTATTATTCAGGCTGTTGTTGCAAAAGAGAGCGTGGTTGAGCTGGATATTCTCGTACTTGATCGCCGTGTTAATGCCATTAACACAATCGCCTCTTCGGATGGATTTAAAGATGCTTTTTCCACGTTCAAACGAGTCGCCAATATTCTAAAAGATGAGCCGATAGAAAAAGAGTTTATTGTTAATCCTGCGTTGCTGGAAGAGGAGGGGGAAAAGTCACTTTTTAATTTGGCAACTGCTGTTGT
>JAABPY010000075.1 GCA_011391735.1 Sulfuricurvum sp.
TGATGGTTAATCATGAAAATTTAGATATTCGCGCTAATCGAAAAGCGTTAGTCGGGATGATTTACCGAGAGATTTATACGGTTGCGGATATTAAAAATATCACCTTATGATGTTATTGTCATTCCCGATTTTGTCGGGAAAGCACAGCTATGTATAAAAAATAATTATTTTATACTTGTAATTGCATATGCTTTCTGATAATATACAAGATATTTATCTATAACAAAATGGAATTGACACAATGCAGATAAGTTTGGAATTATTACGATATGTAAAAGATAAAGAAGCCGAATTATCCCAAGCATCTGCTCAAAGAGAGAATGATGTTGAGGAAAAAGCATTAGGATACCGGAAAGAGGCAGACAGAGACTATGCACGTGTTTTATATAGTTCTTCATTTAGAAGACTACAAGATAAAATGCAACTTTTCGCCCCACAACAAAACCGATTCCATCGTAACAGATTAACCCAT
>JAABPY010000076.1 GCA_011391735.1 Sulfuricurvum sp.
TATTTCGCAAAGGATATTTATGAATAAAAGTTTGATTATCAATTTTTTGAAACAAAATAAAGAGATGATAGAAACAAAATATCATGTAAAACAAATCGGGCTTTTTGGCAGTTATGTCAAAGGGTTGGAAACCGATGAGAGTGATATAGATATTTTGGTAGATATGCCCTCAAGTTTTGATAACTACTATGATCTCAAAGAGTTTTTAGAGACAAGTTTACAAAAAAAGGTAGATTTGGGGTTGATCGGGACGGTACGAGAACATCTGAAAGAGAAAATTTTTAGTGAGGTGGAATATGTCCGATAGAGATCATTCGTTCTATATTGTCGATATTTTTATCGCTATGAACAAAATAGAGAGATATACCCATAAGTTTGAAAATGCGCAAGATTTTCTCGATAGTGAATTGGAATGGGATGGTGCTATTAGAGAGTTGGAGATAATTGGGGAAGCGACAAATTATCTCCTAAAAGCCAATCGGATTGATCCGAAATACAGACGAATCGTAGATTTTAGAAATCAAATTATTCATGGGTATTTCGGTATTGATGAAGATATCGTTTTCGATGTGATACGCAATAAACTGCCCCGCTATTATGACGATCTTTTAGAACTCTCCAAACTGCAAAATACAGATATTTTAGCAGCGATTAACGCATCAAAAAAAGAAAATTTTAGCAATAAAAATGTACTCAATTTTTTAAATCAGTTAGTTTTGGAAATACAATAACTCTTTGCAGTATTAGAAAGATATGTCAAAAAAACCATAAAATCTTTACACATTAAAAAAGGCAATCCTTGGAATCAAAAATAAACCGAATAACCGACATCCTCCGTAGAGATGACGGGATCAGTGGTGCGATGCACTATACAGAGCAAATCAGTTGGATACTCTTCTTGAAATTTCTAAATGATTTGGAAGACTCAAAAGCCGATGAGGCATTATTGATCCGTAAAGAATACACCTATATTTTGGATGAGAAATTCAAATGGAGTAATTGGGCGGTTCCGAAGGTCAATGGTAAAATCGATCTCATCAATGCTGCAAGCGGGAGCGACCTTTTAGATTTCGTCAACAAAGAGTTATTCCCGTATCTTAAGGGATTCAAAAATATCACCGAAGACCCAAAATCGATCAAATATAAAATCGGGGCAATCTTCGAATTTTTAGATAACCGTATCGCCAACGGTCACACGCTACGAGAAGTTTTGGATGTTATCGATGAAATGGACTTCCATAATCAATCGGATTTGTTTCAACTCTCATTGATTTATGAAAAACTGCTCAAAGATATGGGGAGTGATGGGGGGAACAGTGGGGAGTTTTATACACCGCGCCCCCTTATCAAAGTGATGGCGGATGTCGTGAATCCCCAAATCGGACAAACGATTTACGATCCTGCCGTCGGAAGCTGCGGATTTCTCATCGAAGCGTACAATCATATTCGATACATTGATCCCAAAGCGAATAAGCAACGGGATATTTCCGTCGATCAGTTGAAGTTTTTGAGTGAGGAGTCCTTTTTCGGAAATGAGAAGACACCGTTGTCGTATGTGATGGGGGTGATGAATATGATTTTGCACGGCATCGAATCCCCCAATATTGCCAAGACCAATACCCTCACAAAAGACATCCGAGGATTAGAGGAAAAAGATCGTTACGATATTATCCTAGCAAATCCCCCATTCGGTGGAAAAGAGAAAGAGCAAATACAACAAAACTTCCCCATCAAATCCAATGCGACCGAGTTACTCTTTTTGCAACACATGATGAACAGTTTGAAGCTAAACGGGCGATGTGGCGTCGTCATCCCTGAGGGTGTTTTATTTCAAACCAATAATGCGTTCCAAGCGGTCAAAAAAGAGCTATTAGAGCGTTTTAATGTTCACACGATACTTAGTTTGCCCTCAGGAGTATTTTTGCCGTACAGTGGCGTTAAAACAAATGTCATTTTTTTTGACAGAAACGGCTCGACTTCGGAGATATTTTATTACGAACTCAATCCCTCATCGAAACTAACGAAGAATAAGCCTATCAACAATGACCACTTCAAAGAATTTTTAGCTGTATGGAAAGAGAGAACCTCGACTGAGAATAGTTGGGTGGTCAATATCGCTGACCTAAAAGATTATGATATATCCGCCAAAAATCCCAATAAGAATGAAGCCATCGACCATAAATCACCGATAGAATTGGTGGAGAATATCAAATTGAATACGGCTGAAATCAATGATTTGATGAATGAGATTGAAGAGATTTTGATGGGGAAAAATGTTTAAGAAGTTCATTACCCTTGGCTACACCTCAAAGGATGCAGGCTTACAAGGGAATTACAAAAATATTATAGGTGGAAATAAATGAAAGACAGCTTAATAGAACAATTTATTGGTCAAGAAAGATTTAGTGCCTATGAAAGTATTGCTGAATATGAGCAAAATTTAACTTTTTCAAAACAATCTTATATACCTTTATCTATTCTTGAAGTTTCTCTTAGAAATTCTATTGATAAATTGTTAACTGCAAAGATTTCAGATAACTGGTATGAAGCAGATTGGTTTTTAACAAAAGACAGTAAATTAAAAATACTACAAGCTATAGAGTTATTAGAAAAAAGAAAAGAAAGTATCTCTAAGCATAAAATTATTGCTGAACTTTCATTTGGTTTTTGGGTAAATTTATTTAAAAAACCTTATGAAAAAAAATTGAGAATAAATGATCTAAAAAAGATATTTCCAAATTTTCCACCTAAAAATATAAGAATAGTAAACAGAGATAGTCTATACAAGGAATTAAATCATCTTAGAAATTTTAGAAATAGAGTGTTTCATCACGAAAGAGTCCTAAATAAAGATGGATACAATGATATATTTAGTGAGATAAATGAAATTTTAAAATATTTTGACAATGATATTTGCGAGTTTGCCAAAAGGGTGAACAATGGGTGAATTATATAATCTTCCCAATGGGTGGGAGTGGACATCAATTGGTAAAACTGTTTTAAAAACAGAAAATAAGAATCCTTTAGCAGAGCCAAAAGTATATTTTACGTATCTTGATATTTCATAAATTGATAATCAACTATATTGTATCAAAGAACCAAAATATCTACTTGGTAGTGATGCACCGAGCAGAGCAAAAAAGAAAATTAAAAAAGATGATATACCCAACAAACCTCAAAAGACTGGCTTTAGCGTCTGAAAGTTGTCATTAATTCTAGCA
>JAABPY010000077.1 GCA_011391735.1 Sulfuricurvum sp.
TTGGAAGATGGGGTAACTTCTCCGACGTTTTCGCTTCAGCAAGTGTATGGGGAGAAGCTGTATCATTATGATTTGTATAATTATGGATTTGAGAAATTTTTGAGCCTTGGGATGATGGAGGAGCTGGAGCGAAGTGGATACCATTTGGTCGAGTGGGGGGATGAGACTCTTATTGGGTGGCTGAAGCGAGGTGGCTTCGAGCATTGTGTCGTTACCATTACCAAAAGCGATAATGCTACTGACAGAGAATATGAGGTACACCGTGGATAAAACAGAGCATACATTAAAAATTGAGTCTCTTGTTAAAACAATCAAAAAACATGAGATCGTCCGTGGTGTGAGTATGGAACTTCATACGGGAGAAGTGGTGGGGTTACTAGGGCCAAATGGAGCAGGGAAAACGACCACTTTTTATATGATTTGTGGATTGGTAGAAGCAACGTCAGGGCGTGTGAGTATTGACGGGGAAGATGTTTCCAATTTGCCGTTGCACAAACGTTCTCAAATGGGGATTGGGTATTTACCCCAAGAAGCCTCCATTTTTAAAGACCTCACGGTGGAGGAAAATCTTATTATTGCAGCAGAAGCAGGGAACCTCTCTAAAGAGATGCGTGAACAGCGCATTGAAGAGCTGTTGGAGATGTTCAATATCGAGCCCATTCGAAATCGTCGGGGGATTAATCTCAGTGGTGGTGAGCGCAGACGTGCGGAGATTGCCCGTGCATTAGTCAATAAACCCCGTTTTTTGCTTCTGGATGAGCCGTTTGCAGGGGTTGATCCTATTGCGGTAATGGATATTCAAAATGTTATCAAGCAACTGGTGGAATATGGCATAGGGGTGTTGATTACCGATCATAATGTACGAGAAACCCTTGCCGTATGTGATCGGGCGTATGTGATTAAAAGCGGCTCTCTTCTTGCTTCGGGAACCAGTGACGAAATCGCCCACAACAGTGATGTACGAGAACATTATCTCGGTGAATCGTTTAAACTCTAAATTATGGCAGCATTAAGGGTCAAAACATCGGTTGAGCTTAAGAATAAGCTTTCCAACACGTTGCGTAATTGGCTCCCCATTTTACACAGCAGTTTGGGGGATTTGGGAGATATAATGGCTCCCTTTGTTGAGTCCAATCCCCTTATCGAGATCAAATCAGGGTTTGAAGAGTCGTATGAGTCCAAAATCCCACGGAAAATTCAATACGGATACGTCAAAAATTCCCAAACGGAAGCAATCGAAGCCCTCACCGTACAGAAAAAAAGTTTGTACGATGTTTTGGATGAGCAGTGTGAAGAGCCCCTTTTCCCTACCCCCCTTTCGCAAGCTGTTGCTCGCCATGTGTGTGAAAACCTTGACGAGGGGGGATATTATGAGGGGGATATGGAACCGTTTTGTCGTAAAATGAACATTACCACAGAACAATTTGAACAAATCCGAAACCGTTTTCGTCATATTGAACCCGTTGGCGTTGGGGCACGCTCATTATCAGAGTCTTTTTTGTTTCAGCTAGAATACGCCTCTATTAATGAAGATGCTTATATATTGGCGGTTGAGCTGTGCAACCATTTGGAATCGTTAAATCGGTATCATAAAGAGCCCCATTTTCAAGAGGCGATGCGCATCATCGGGACATTTAAAAATCCCCCTGCAATTGATTTTATGGAAGAGTCGGCCCACGTTGTCCCCGATTTGATGATTTTAAACGATCCTGAAACGGGGATAGAGGTGAGTCTAAATGAGCGTTATTACCCTTCCATACTCATCGACGGAGAGTATGGGATCGATCATCTCTATATCCGTGAGAAGATGAAAGAGGCGAAGAGTCTTATGGATGCACTGGAGATGCGTAAAGCGACCCTTTATAAAGTGGGGCTGATGATTGTTGAGTATCAGTATGATTTTTTTATGGGGGGATCAATTCGACCATTGACTCTCAAAACCCTTGCCGATGAGTTCGGGCACAACCCCTCGACCATTTCACGGGCGATTGCCAACAAATACATTGCGTGCGATCGGGGAGTATTTGCGATGAAAGAGTTCTTTACGACCGCCATTGATGAGGAGATCTCCAATGCCTCCATTAAAGAGTACGTTAGTGAATTGGTTAAAAATGAGTCCCATAAAAAACCACTAAGTGATATGAAGCTTCTTGAAATGGTACAAGCAAAATTTAATATCACGATGGTGCGCCGCACGATAGCAAAATACCGTTCTCAAGCCAATATAGCGGGTTCAGCAGAGCGGAAAAAATTGTATCAGTTGGGTCGATGAGAGAGCTTCAATTACGTCTGGATGCTGAGGTTGCTTTGCGCAACTGTGAAAATGAATTGTGTGAGGATAAACCTGACCCTTTGATGATTGCACGAGAAATTGGGGATGAGTATCATGCCCTTACGTGTGCCCTTTTTGCCTACGGAAATGTACGCTCTATTGTGGCGTTGCTGCGTTCATTGGATGCACAATGGATAGATGCGAGTGATGAGGAGATTCTTCGTGCGACGCAAGGGCACTACTACCGTTTTCAAAACAGCGAGGACATTGCCCAATGGTTTATTACCTTAGGGCGGTTGAAGCGTGTTGGAGGGGTTGAAGAGACATTTAAGCAAGGATATAGAAATGGGGGGATTTTAGAAGGGTTGTCCTTTCTCATCGAGACGTTATATGATCTCAACTCCTATCGCTCTACAGGGTATACGTTTCTCATCGGAAAACCAATCATAAAAATATCGGGGACATCAGCGATGAAGCGGTGGATGATGTATTTACGTTGGATGGTTCGCAAGGATGCGCTGGATATGGGGCTGTGGAAGAGTCTCTCCCCTTCTGAGCTAATTATGCCATTGGATACCCATACGTTTAGCGTTTCCAAACGATTGGGACTGTTACACCGCAATCAATGCGATCTCAAAGCGGCATTGGAACTGACTGAAACATTACGAAGTTTTGATTCTGTAGATCCGATAAAATACGATTTTGCCCTCTATCGGTTGGGGCAAGAACACATAAAGGTTAGGTAATATGAAGAAAATTTTAATCGTCAGTAACGGGGTCATTGGTCGCCATTTTATCCAGCGTGTGATTGGGACGCATACGAGTGAAAACAAATACTATATTATTCATCCTGAAACGGAAGAAGCGTATGAGGGGTATA
>JAABPY010000078.1 GCA_011391735.1 Sulfuricurvum sp.
ATATTCTTCAAATGGAATACTCTCCTCATTTCGTGTTTTTGCCAACACCTTTAAATCATTACCATCATCTTTATCAACCACTTCCAAACCATCACTCTTAAAATGATCTAAAAACCACAGAACCTTCTCAAACAATTGCTGATTTTGGAAATTAATCGTTAATGATTGCATACGAACCCTTTTTTAGATCAAGTATTATAACACGCCCTACTTTTATGCTACTATTGTATTTTAAAATTCAAGGATGTCGTATGGGATTTGGATCCATTGTTGCTAAAATCAATTCGCTTCCCCCTTTCCCCCAATCTATTATCAAATTAGAAGAAGCATTTCGTGTGGGTGAACCCAATATGAAAACGATTGTTTCCATCATCGAGGGGGATCCTCTCCTGACGGCTGCAATATTGGCCAAAGTCAATGCGCCTGTTTTTGGACTGAAACAACATATTGTTTCTGTGTTGCAGGCGGTTACGTTATTTGGCTTAAATACCGTAAGGGCATCCGCTCTTAAAGCTGCTATGGAGCGAAATTTTGAAATTGATATGTCCCCTTACGCTATTAGCAATGAAGATTTTTCCAAAATAAGCGCTATGCAAACGGCTTTAATGTTTCAGTGGTATATGGGAGTTGATGTTCAAAGGGCAAAAATCATGATTCCCATCTCCTTTATCATGGAAATGGGAAAAGTCTTAATCGCCAAAGAGGTGGTTGAAAGTTCGTATGGAGATATGTTCCGCGACGAATTAATCCAAAGTAGTTCTATAGAGCACGTTGAGGACGATTTTGCGGGGATTACCTCTGCAAAGGTGTGTGCCTTATTGTTTAGGCATTGGAATTTTGAAACCCTCTTTGCACAGCTTATGGAAAGTGTTGACGCTAAAGAGGAAGAAATCGATGGTATGATCAAAGACATGGTGCTTGGATTAAAAGCAGTACGTGCGGCTGTCAATGTCAAAGAGCAACTAAGCGATGCCAGTATCGAAGAGGGGGCTAAAATCGTACAAAGAATGGGATACGACAGCACCCGTTTCGTCAATGCAGCACACCGTATACGGGAGAATATGGGGCGGTGATTCAGCCACTAGCTAGTAATTATTCTTAGATTGGTATGAGGTAATCCTCTTTGGTCATCACTAAAAAATACTCTTTTTTATCATGTTTGATAATTTTTGATTTTTGTTTGAGGGCTTGTTCTACTTTTGCTTTATCGACTTTGTTTTGCCATTTACACTCGATAAAGCAGATATTCTCGTCATCCATCGCCACAATATCTATCTCTTCTTGATTATTCCACCAACGCCCTACTCTCTTGGGGACAAAAGTAAGATATTTCAAAGGCTCCTGCAAAATCTCTTCTACACAATAATCTTCATACGCAAACGATACAAACCGATCATTAAAATTCATTTTGATCTCATCAATGACCGTTTGTGTTTGCTCAAGCTCCAAGTAACTCATATTTTTATAGACATAATAGAACCAGAAATTCAAAAACTTATCTTTTATCCGATAGCGTCCAAGCTTGCTTTTGAGGGGATTGGTTTCGGTGATGGGAACCTCTTTTTGAACAATGTCTAATTCTATGAGTTTATTGAGGTACCTCGGTAAATGGGAAGAGTGAAGCCCAAGGCTTGCGGATATGTCCCCTACTTTGGTATTGCCTTTGGAAATACTCTCTAGTATCGCAAAATAACTCCCCACATCATTGATCTCTTGTTTAAGCAAAAACATCCCCTCACTGTAGAGATAGGAGTTTTTATTGAGGATATGATCTTCAATGTTTTGCAACAAACTTTTGCTTGGATCAACCATCTGCAAGTATTTTGGAATGGTACCAAAGGAGGCATACAACTCCATGAGTTCCAGTTTCCCTAATGTCGGAACAAACTCACTCAAGTATCTAAATTTAACCGATTTGAGATGAATATTTGTCGTTCTGCGACCATACAAAGGGGCATTGTAGGCTAACACTTCCGAGTGCATCATAGAAAGGACTGAACCGCACAAAATGAGATGGATATTTGCACGGCTTAGATACAAATCCCACACACGCTGTAGCTTAGAAGAGAAAGCATTATCGAGATGGCAAAGGTTTTGGTACTCATCGATGGCAACGACGAGTTTAGAGGAGAGCTTTAAATTGGCTAAAAACTCAAATGCCTCGTCAAAGTTCTTAAATTTGATATTTTTTGCATACGATAAATCAGAGAGTTTAGTCAACTCTTTGGTGAAGTTTTCCAACTGAAGGGCTAAATTTCCCTCAGTGGCATAAAGATAAATATGGGGCTTATTCTCGATGTATTTCGAGATCAGTGCTGTTTTACCAACACGACGTCTGCCGTAGATGACAGTAAAAGCACTATTGCTACTTGAGTATTCGGATTCGAGGACACTTAATTCTTCTGTTCGATTTATAAACATTATGTCATCTTTCATTATGATGTACGTCATAATAATATGAAAGTGATTAAATGGCTCTTAAAGTAGTTCTTGCCGTAATGGTTCTATTTCGAGATTTAGGCTGAAGTTTCCCGCAAAAGCGGGAATTTAGAGAAGAAAAAAAACTTACCCTTTAACTTTCGCTGCAATAGTTGCCACGATACTTGGATCTTCAAGAGTTGAAATATCCTGAGTAATCGCATCCCCTTTGGCAATCGAGCGCAAGATACGACGCATGATTTTACCTGAACGGGTTTTGGGCAATCCTGGAACGAAAACGATGTCATCACAGATAGCGATGTTACCGATCTCTTTCATAATGACTTTGTTGATCTCTTTGACCATCTCCATCTCTTCACCAATGGTATCATCCCCTTTGAGAACGATGTAGGCAAAAATTCCTTCCCCTTTGAGCTCATGCGGTTTACCGACGACGGCTACTTCGGCAACGTTGGGGTGCTTTTTACACGCTGCTTCTACTTCTGCCGTACCCATACGGTGACCCGAAACGTTGATGACATCATCGGTACGTCCTGTAATGGTGATATACCCCTCTTCGTCGTAGATTGCGCCATCACCTGTGAAGTATACTGGCTCTCCATCTTTTTTGACATCCCCGAAATACGATTTCACAAAACGCTCTGGATCATTCCAAATACCACGAATCATTGACGGCCAAGGACGAGTGACACACATATAACC
>JAABPY010000091.1 GCA_011391735.1 Sulfuricurvum sp.
TACTATTATCTTTTTGCACCTCTTTGCCCAAATTCTCCTTATTTTGGCGGGGTATAGTGTCCGCTCGGTATACTCCCATTTGGGTGCCAATCGTGAACTGGTTATGGTGGTGGCGTATGAGCCTATCTTGATCTTGGTGGCGGTGGGATTGTATCTACTTTCGGGGAGTTTTGAAATATCGACAATCCTTCAAGGGGGTGGTTATTGGCACCAATTGCCACTCCTTTTTCTCTCACTGTTAATTATCGTCCCTATTAAGGTAAAAAAATCCCCTTTCGATATAGGGGAGGCGCATCAGGAGATTGTGGGGGGGATTGAGATTGAGTACAGTGGGGTTTTTTACGAATTCTTGTATATGTCCCGTTTTCTTGAATATATCTTCATTTATAGTTTTGTTTTTCTCTTCGGCGGTGACTCTTATTGGCTTGGGGCGGTTTTGGTGGCAGGAACATTCTTATTGGTTAATCTTGTCGATAATGCGACTGCCCGTGTCCATGCGGCTGATATGGTCAAAATTGTTTATGGGGTGGCAATGAGTTTGGCAGTTATCAATTTGTTAGGGGTTTTATTATGAAATTTTTTACCACGTTTCGTAAAAAGTCACCATGGATTTTGCACTATAATGCAGGAAGCTGTAATGGGTGCGACATCGAGATTTTGGCGGCATTGGGACCGAAATTTGATTTGGAACGGTTTGGGGTGATTAATACGGGAAATCCCAAGCAGTCCGATATTTTTTTGGTGACGGGTCCTGTGACTTACCGCTCTCGCGAACGGCTTGTGGAACTCTATACCCAAATTCCTGAACCCAAGGTCGTAGTGGCAGTGGGATCGTGTACGTCAACAGGTGGGGTATTTCGGGGGATGTATAATACAGAAGATGGGATTGACCGTTATATCCCTGTCGATGTTTATGTCGCTGGGTGCGCCTCTTCTCCCCAACTTATTATTGATGGATTAGTCACAGCATTGGAAATTCTCGAAACCAAGAGCAAAGCAATCGAAAAACCGTTCAAACTTTTTGGTGCAATCGAGACCATCGGTAACAAACTTAGTCGCCTTAATATGGCAAGAAAGGTAGATAATGACGAAAATTGAGACAACACTCTCCACACTCCTATTGGATATCGGGGCTTTTTATAAACCTAAAGAGTGGCATTTTTTAACGGTTAATGGTATTGATTTAGGGGAGGGGAAGATTGAACTGCAATGGATCTTTTCCAAATACGGGGTCAAAGATGAGGTTGTCCTTTACTATGCCCTCAGTGATTATGAGACCCCTGTCCCCTCTTTGGTAGCTCTTATCCCCTCTAGCACTATGGGGGAGAGGGAGATTGTTGATATGTTTGGATTAACAGTGGAAGGGGCGCAAAAGGGGCTTTATCTCGATAAAGATTCGCTCCCCCATCCTCTAAGGGGTGACGTATGAAAAAAACAATTCAGATTCCTCTAGGCTCTCAGCATATTTCGCTATTGGAGCCGATTCGATTTAAATTTGAGTGTGAGAACGAAACGATTATTGGTGTGGATGCCGATGTAGGGTTCGTTCACCGTGGTGTGGAGTTGGCGTGTACTCGTAGTTTTGAGTTTAAACAAGTGGGGTATGTTGTTGCGCGGGTTTGTGGACTTTGCGCTATCACCCACTCCCTCGCCTACACGCTAGCGGCTGAAAAATTGTTGGGATATGTGGCGAATGATCGGATCAAATACTTGCGGATGTTGATGGTGGAGCTTGACCGTATCCATTCCCATTTGCTTTGTCTTGCTCACACGGCGGAAAATGCTGGATTTGAAGCCCTCTTTATGCAAATAATGGGGGATCGGGAACTGGTGATGGAAGTTCAAGAGGCAATTAGCGGTAACCGTGTTCAGTTTGATTATATCTGTATCGGGGGGGTGAACCGTGATTTGACCTCGGAACTTTGTGATTTAGTACGCAAAAACCTCATGATTCTCTCTGAAAAGGTGGAGGTTCTGATTGGATTGTTTGATAACAACTGGTCCCTCTCCCTCAAATACAAAGGGATTGGGGTATTGAGCCTTGAAGATGCTTATACCTATAATGCCCTTGGACCATTGGCAAGAGCGTCGGGTTTGGCGACGGATGTTCGTGCTGAAACGAGTGATTTTCCTTACGAAGCGTTGGGATATACGATGATTGTGGAGTCCACGGGGGATATTCACGCCCGTAACTTTGTCCGCCTTCGGGAGATCGTCAACTCCATTGCAATGTGCCGAAATATTGTCGATAATCTTCCTATGGGAGAGATCCAAGAGAAGGTGAAAGGGAAGCCTAAGGGGGAGGAGATTGTCCGTATCGAAGCACCGCGCGGTGAGCTTTTTTATCTCGTACGGGGGAATGGGGCGAATATATTAGAGCGTGTTCGCATTAAGACCCCCACCTTTTCAGGAATTCCTGCGATGATGGAGGTGTTTAAGGGGTCGCAGTATGCTGACGCTCCTGCCATCCTTGCTTCGTTTGATCCGTGTATGTCGTGTACGGCGAAATAGGGGGCAAAGATGTTTAAAGCAATGGTGGAAGCGTTTAAAAATCTTTTTAAACCCGTTCGTACGATCAACTACCCTGCTCAAGAGATTAGTTTACCCAATGGGTATCGCGGATTGATCGAGCACGACCATGAAGCATGTATTTATTGCGATAAATGTGAGAAGGTATGTCCTCCGGGGGCAATTTTATTTTATCAGCATGAAGAGGGGGGCAAAGAGTATCATTATAACCCGTGGCTGTGTATTTATTGTGGCGAATGTGTCCGTGCATGCCCCAAACCCGATGAAGCACTATGGCAAAGTGAAACAAAGCAACAAAGTGGTGTGAAAGAGGATGGTGTCAACGAGGGATGGTTCGTCTGGGAAGAGGCGTGTAAAGAGAGCCGTGAGGCGTATGCAGCGGCAAAAAAAGAACGAAAACCAAAGATGAAAAGTGAGGAACCACTATGCGTATCGTAATTGTCGGTGGCGGAATAGCCGCTGTATATATCGCTAATAGTTTAATGGAACAAGCCCCTGTATCGGAGATAGTGATTGTCTCTGAAGAGGAACATCCCCCCTACGACCGTATCCATTTGTGTAAGCTAGTAGGTGATTGTAACTGTGTTGATTCTATTGCCCTTGAGCTTCACCCCAAAGTACGGTTGGAACTCAATCAAAAGATTATTGCACTCGATCCACACAGCAAGCGGATTTTGAGTGAACACGCTGCCTTTCATTACGATAAACTTATCATTACAACAGGCTCGCTTCCTAAAAGCTTGTTCCCTATTTCAGAGATTGAGAATGCTGCAACGTTTCGGAGTCAAAAAGATTGTGAAACCATTGCGCAGGGGATGGTGGGACAAAATGTCATTATCGTCGGAGCAGGACCCATCGCATTGGAGCTTCTGGATACGTTGATGCGCAGTGATGCCCCCAAAACTATTACACTTCTCGTGCGAAAAAATTATCTCTACTCTGAGGTGATTAGCCGTGAAGCTCTGGAGCTGATACGACAGATTTTCGAAGCAGATAGCCGAGTACATATCCAATTTAACGATCAAATTGTTGACAAAGAGATCGAAGGTAATCGTATTACCAAGGTTGTGACCACGCAAGGGGTGATTGATAACCCCTTTATTATATTTGGGGTTGGGATTGACCCTAATATTGCTTTTGCACGTGAATTTCTTGAATGTGATAAAGGTGTTTTGGTGGATGAGAGGATGCGGACATCGGATGAAAATATCTACTGTGTCGGCGAAGCTGCACAACTTCGTGATGGGGGATTTGTTGCAGGACGGGTCAAAGAGTGTACGATTCAAGCGGATGTAGCCATTGCTAATCTCTTAGGGAGTGAGAACAAAATCTTTACCGAAGAGGTCTCCATCGATGGGCTCAAAGTGGGATCCTTCTTGTTTGCCGATGTCAGCGCAACCGACTTTAACCCCAAAGACGCAGAGAATGAAACCATCCTCATCTCCCATGAAAATCGGATCGATCAGTACATTGTCAATCATGATCGGCTGAAGCGGTTTATTGGGATTAATACGAACATTGATCTCCTTGCTCTGAAAAAACTGATTGAAAACGACTCCCCCATCGATGCAGCGTATCTCTATTCGAACCGTTTGATGTCCGAGAAAGGGAGGCTTGTGTGCAGTTGTGAAGGAGCTCACGAGCAAGAGTTGGTGGATATTATCCGAGAAAACGGTGTCGCCTCGTTCGCCGAATTGAAAGAGTATTCTAAAGCGGGACGAACGTGTGGGCGGTGCAAGCAAGATGTTTGTGCCCTTATCACAGCTAACCCTGTTGACCCCATCGAAGCGGCACGACTCAAGAGCGTACGAGAAGCAGCGGCAAAAGAGGCGAAACTTGCCACCGTCCGTGCCCGAATCGAGAAATACAACCGACTTCATGCGAAAAATCAACTCAGTACGGAGAACTTTGAGGAGGCGATCACCTCGTTTGAAATGAATCATGAGTTTAACCATTGGGTGTCGATGATTACCGCCTCCATGCACTTGCATCCCGATTTCGAAGAGGTGGTAAAAGAGGGGGTGACACAGCTTAATAAAATCCCTATTATTTGGCTTGAACTCTCCGACTGTTCTGGCAATTCAGAGGCGTTTATCAAATCGGCTCACCCCAGTGTCGATGATCTGATTCTCAAATATATTTCATTGGATTATCACGAACTTTTAATGGCGGCTTCAGGGGATCAATCGGAGATGGCATTGGATTCGATCATCACTAACGATGCAGGAAAATATCTTCTGATCGTTGAGGGGGCAGTGCCGTTGGGGCTTGATGGGAAATTTTTACGCATCGGTGCCAAAGGGGAGACGGGCTTGGAACTATTGCGCCGTGTCTCTGAGAATGCGTTGGCGGTGATCGCCGTGGGATCGTGTGCTTACGATGGCGGCGTTGTGGCAGCTGCTCCCAATCCAACAGGTGCCGTAGGGGTTGCTGAAGCGTTGGGAAGAGGGGATATTGTCAATCTTCCGGGGTGTCCTACGAACCCGATTAATATCGTGGGAACCCTCTTGCACTATATTATGTTCGATGAGTTCCCCAAACTCGATAGTCTTAACCGTCCCGAATGGGCGTATGGATTTCGGGTTCATGACAACTGCGAACGCCGAGGCCATTATGATGCGGATGAGTTTGTCCTCGAATGGGGTGATGATGGGGCGAAAAAAGGGTGGTGTCTCTTTCAAATGGGGTGCAAAGGACCCTACGCCGATCTTAATTGCTCTCTCGTGAAGTTTAATGAGGGGACGAGTTGGCCCGTGCAAGCAGGACATGGATGTTTTGGGTGCGGTCAGGGAAAAATTGCGTTTGATGAGTATGCTAATCAACGACCATTGAAGGAGAAGCCAAATGAGTAATCGAAAAATTGTAATTGATCCTATTACCCGTATCGAGGGGCATTTACGAATTGAAGTGGAGATCGATGAGGAGAATATTGTTCGTGAAGCGTGGGCATCGGGGCAACTATTTCGGGGGATTGAGACGATTGTAAAAGGGCGTGACCCTAGAGATGTGGGGCTAATTGCACAGCGGATATGCGGTGTGTGTACGAATTCTCATTATCGTGCTTCCATTAGTGCGGTGGAAGATGCGTACGACATCACGATACCCAAAAATGCCGAAATTATCCGTAATCTAGTGACGTTATCGCTGTTCGTTCAAGATCATATTGTCCACTACTATCACCTCCATTCCCTTGATTTTGTGGATGTGACGGGGGCGTTAAGTGCCGATTGTGTCAAAGCTTCGGTGGAAGCGAAGCAGTGGTGTACCCATCCCTACCGAAATTCACCCGAGCACTTAGAGAGTGTTCAAGAGAAGTTGGGAAGTTTTGTCAAAGCAGGGAGATTGGGACTTTTTGCCAACGGATATTGGGGACACAGTGCCTACAAACTCACCCCTGAGCAAAATTTAGTTCACATGAACCACTACCTCGAAGCGTTGACCCTTCAGCGTGACCTCTCCAAAGCGGTCGCAATTTTCGCAGGTAAAACCCCCCATCCTCAAAATCTCGTCGTCGGAGGGGTGACAAGCGTTGCCGATATGCTCAACCCTCAACGGTTGAACGATTTTCTCTTTATTATCAAAGAGGTTCGAGAGTTTATTGAGCGTGCCTATATCCCCGATATGATGATGATCGTGGATGCTTATCGAGAATCGATTGATGCGGGAGAGGGGCGTGCAAATGGGAACTTTATGGGGTGTGGCGGATACCGTTTCGGAAGCGGGCACGTACTTTTTGAAAGTGGGGTAATTCGAGGGCACGACTTTGAGACCATTGAGCCGTTTGATGAATTGAAAATAACTGAAGAGGCATCACGCTCATGGTATGAAAATGATGCACCCTTCTCACCCTACGAGGGGGAAACAACCCCCTTTTACACTGATCTAAATGCCGATGGAACCCTCAAAACTGAGGGAAAATATACGTGGGTAAAAGCACCTCGCTACGATGGTGCCGTGATGGAGGTAGGACCATTGGCACGGATGGTACTTGGGGTTGCGAAAAGGTCCCCTATTATCCTCCCCTATATGGAGCGGTTTATGACCAAAACGGGGATGGAACTGATTGACTTTTCGTCCACGGTGGGGCGTAATGCCGCACGAGCCGTTGAAGCGCAAATTTGTTGCGACTATTTGTTTGATATGATGAGTGACTTGATCGAAAATATCAAATACTACGACGAGACGACATGGACGAAGTATGTTTTCGAAGAGCTACCAAAAGAGACAAAAGGGAGAGGGCTTTTTGAAGTACCACGAGGGGTATTGGGTCATTTTGTCCGCATTGAGGACGCAATTATTGCCAACTATCAAGCCGTCGTCCCCACAACATGGAACGCTTCTCCTAAAGATGCCAAAAATAGTCGAGGTGCCTACGAAGAGTCGTTAATCGGTCTCAAACTCTCCGACCCCTCAGCCCCGTTGGAAGTGCTTCGTGTTATCCATTCTTTCGATCCGTGTTTGGCGTGCGCCGTTCATGTAATGGATGTAAGTGGGATGGAGCTTGCACAGTATAAGATTAGGAGCGGGTGTCCAATTTGAGCCATAATATTCAAGATTTTAGAGAGTTTGGCTAAAATAGCGACCAATTACACTAAATTGGTGGTTTATCCCTCACTCCACGACACAATAACGCCCATTTCGTTAATTTGTTTTCGGTGAGTTTGACATCGGGGGTGGATTGATGTACAATTTTGTCAGGAGAGCTGGGGTAAACGTAAGTAAGGGTATTGTTCCCTTTGCCAGCTTTTCTATTTGAATAAAAACTTACGACAGTTTCCCCTTTTTCTTTATTCCCAATAATCATACGAATGAGAATGATCTCCAATACCCAACACTACTTTTTTTTCTCCACTTCCCCTGCACTCTCTATCTTTTCCATACTCTCTTTTAACAATTTTTTCACATCCTCAACCGCGAAGCCTTGCATGATGATTTGATATAAAAATGGTTTTGTAATTCTCCAGTTACGCAACGTCCGAGCATCCACATTTAATAACCGTGCCATATCTTGTTGAGTCAATTTCATAGTAGGATTTTCATATTTACTTCCTAATAATTAAATTCGGAACTATATGTTGTTAATACGAGGCTATTTAGGAAAAATATGTAATAATTCAAAAAAGCAATCGGAAAATAATTCCTAATATTTGATTGTTAACGACAACTGGGGCAAAATAATGGCATTAAAAATATTCCAACATATGCAAGATATCCTCAGAAAAAGTGAGAGATTTACAGATAAAGATGAAAATACTTTTGTACACACGATACTCGAAGCAATTGAAAATATTGACGCTGAACTCATCAAACTACTTTTAGGCGATGAAAAAGCAAAAGAGCAGTTTTTTATCTCGATAGAGGGTGCTTTGGTTCTGAATCAAAACAAGCTCATAGAGTTTTTCACGATGAATGAGTTTAGTAAAAACTCGTATACAAGCTACACCAATAAAATAGGGCTTATCAAAAAAGAGAGTTTTATCAAAAAGTTTGATGATGTTGTTTTGGCATGGCCGCATAAAGATTGTGTTTTGGAAGGGGGGCAACGTAAAGATGATGAAAAAAATAATGAAGTTTTTTATAACGAAATACTAAGCCGTGATGAGATCGATAGACTTTTCGAGCCAAAAGCACTTACCAATATAAAACGATACTCCGTTCGCCCTGAGCTTGTCGAAGGGTCTGTTGATGGTTCGACAAGCTCACCACGAACGGGGAATCCAGCTTGTGAAGAATCCATTCCCTCAGAGATCACGATGGATGACAACCTAATCCTAAAAGGAAACAATCTTATCGCCCTCCATAGTTTAAAGAAAAAATATGCGGGAAAAGTAAAACTTATCTACATCGACCCGCCGTACAACACCGGCAATGACAGCTTCAAATATAATGATAAATTTAACCACTCCACATGGCTCACCTTTATGAAAAATAGGTTGGAAGTGGCACGGGAGCTTTTGAGAGATGATGGGGTAATTTTTGTCAGTATCGACGATAATGAGCAGGGGTATTTGAAAGTGATGATGGATGAAGTTTTTGGAAGAAATGAGTATATTACAACAATAATAACTCAAAATAATCCTAAAGGTAGGGTTATGGATAAGCATTTTTCAACTTCTCATGAGTATCTTTTAGTCTATTCTAAAAATGCGGTTATTAAAGAATTGACTGTTAAAAAAACTGCTGAAGAAATCAATAAAAATTATACTGAAAAAGATGAAAATGGGAAATATAGACTTTTAGAACTAAGAAATACACATAAACAATTTGGTAAGCACAATCGACGTAATTTGTACTTTCCGTTATTTGTTGATATTACTACACAAAGAGTTTCTATTGAAAAATCTAAGCTATACACAATTAAAGTTGAACCTATTTGGGATGATGGATTTGAAGGATGTTGGACATGGGGAATTAATAAATGTGATATTGATATTGATGTATTGACTGCTAAAAATGTTAATGGAAAATGGAAAATTTATAGAAAAAGTTATGCAAATGATTCGGATGGAAATTTTGTGTCTAAAAAATTAAAAACAATATGGTTATCAAAAGACTTTCATACTGAAAAGGGGCAAAAGCTTTTAAATGAAATGTTTGGAAAAAATATTTTTTATGCTCCGAAACCTCTTGAATTAATAAAAACAATTATTGACTTGGCAACAGATATTAATTCAAATGACATCATTCTTGATTTTCACGCAGGAAGTGGAACAACCGCTCATGCCATTCTCGATCTCAACAAAGAAGATGGCGGAAACCGCAAATTTATTCTTATCGAACAAATGGATTATATTGAAATGGTGACGTGTGAACGAGTCAAAAAAGTGATTGAAAAAAATTGCGAAGGTGATTTTATCTACGCTGAACTCAAACAGATTGACACTTTCAAAGAGGCTGAAATAGGCAAACTCAATAAAAATATGCACTATCTTCCCATAACTGAGATAGAGGATGAAGAGTACGGCATATCGGCAGAAGAGATAGCCCTCAACAAACAGTTTTACGGATTTGATAATGTCTAATCTCCTCTATCAAAGCATTGAGAGTGCTTTTGAATACGTCGATAAACCCGATATTCCTAAAAGTATAACGGATAATATAAAACAGCCGTTGCGTGAGTATCAAGTGAGTGCTTTAGAAAACTTCATTTTTTACATGAGTAGCAAAAAACACAAAGATATTCCACACAAACACCTCTTATTCCACATGGCAACGGGAAGCGGAAAAACAAATATCATCGCCGCATCCATCTTGTACCTTTACGAGAAGGGATACCGAGATTTCATCTTTTTTGTCAACACGAACAACATCATCACAAAAACAAAAGATAATCTTGTCAACAAATATGCGTCCAAATATCTTTTTACAGAGCAAATACACATACAAAACACAGAAGTCGAGATTAACGTGATAGACGATACCTTTGACAGCGCAAAAGAGGGTACTATCAATATCCTTTTCACCACGATCAATAAACTTCACGGCGATTTAGAGACAACGATACGAGAAAACTCCATCTCGTATAATGATTTTACCCATCGAAAACTGGTACTTATCGCCGATGAAGCCCACCATCTCAACGCCGACACCAAAAGCGAAAAAGAGACAGAGCAAAACTGGGAGCAAACCACCCGAAATCTCTTAAACACCAATCGTGAAAACATCTTGTTGGAGTTTACCGCTACGCAAGATTTGGAAGACTCTAAAATTGGGGAAAAATATAAAGATAAAATCATCGCCGATTATCCGCTGGTGAAGTTTCGTGCAGATCGGTACAGCAAAGATATAAAACTCATAAGCGATAATTTGGAAGATAAACAACGGATGCTTCAAGCGGTGATGATAAGCGAATACCGCCGTCTCATCGCCCAAAAAGAGTTAAATCTCAGTATCAAACCCGTCATCCTATTTAAAACCGTCAAAAATACAGACAATATCGACACTATTTTTGAAGAGTTTGTGAAGCTTATCGACGATTTGAGTGTCGAAAAGATAGAAGAGATTTTTAAACTCTCAAGCGTTAGAGCGATAAAAGCGTTAAAAAAAATGGTGAGTGATACAAAAAGTTTTGTCCAAAATATCCAATACAGTTTTGCCAAAGCTAACTGCTTGGTGATCCACTCAAAAGTAAAAGAGAAAGAGGAAAAACTCAAAAATCTCAACTCTCTTGAGGATGTCGGCAATAAAATCAGAGCCATTTTCGCCGTCGATATTTTAAATGAGGGGTGGGATGTTCTCAACCTCTTTGATATTGTCAAACTCGATGAGATGAAAAAAACAGCCAAAAGTACGATAAGCGAAGCACAGCTTATCGGGCGAGGGGCGAGGTATTTTCCATTTGTGTATAACGATGAGGATAAATACAAACGGAAGTTTGATACCGATTTTAAAAATCCTCTCAAAATTTTGGAAGAGATGCACTTTTACAGTGTCAATCAAAGCGATTATATTGTGTCCCTTACCAAAGAGCTTAGAAAAATTGGGCTAATCGATGATACGGAAGAAGCGTTTAAAATCGTTGAATTAAAAGTAAAACAGAGTTTTTTAGACGATGATCTTTACAAAAATGGTGTGGTGTTTACCAACAAAAGAATTCCGCAAGATAAAAGCGAAGTGGTAGGGATCGGCGATTATCTAGGTAAGTCCTATAAAACGCAAAAAAGATACATCAATAACACGACGCAAGAGTTGAATGTTTTTGATGAGGAGCCAAAAGAGGTTCCTTGTAACAAAACAAAAAAGTTGAGATTAAAAGATGAAAATCCTGATCTTGTCCGTGTTGCCATCAATAAAAAGCCATTTTTTTATTTTAGCAGTTTGAAAAAGTATTTCGTCAATCTCAAAAGTATCCGTGAGTTTATTACGGGTGATGATTATCTTGGAAGTGTTGAGTTTGATTTTTACACCGTCAAAGAGTTGGAGATAACGGATGAACTCAAGATACGGTTTATCCTCGAACTCTTAGGAAATATCGAAGATAAAATCGTGAAAAATGCCAAAGAGTTTGTGGGAAGCCACGAATTTTATCCTGTCCGTATCAGCTCAAAAATTCCGCCGAAGAAAACGCTTAAACTCAAAGAGAGCGATAGCACGATTGATATTATTGAAGGATGGTATGTTTTTGAATCGCACTGGGGAACGAGCGAAGAGAAGCACTTTACGGATTTTATGTTAAAAGTTTCCGATGAGCTAAAATCAAAATACAAAGATGTCAAATTACTACGAAATGAAAAAGCGTTTGAGATTTATAGTTTTGATAAAACAAGGGATGGAGCCAAATTTGAGCCAGATTTTGTTTTACTTTTAAAAGATAAAAACGATTGCACGCATCAAATTTTTTGTGAACCAAAAGGCGACTGGGCAAAAGATGAAAAAGAGGGGTTTGAAAATTCTCCTGAAAAGTGGAAAAACGAGTTTTTGAACGATATTACGGCGTTGACCCACCAAGATGGCTTAGTGTTGCACGATGTCAATGAGAACGGATTAACGCTTTATGAAAAGAGTTGTTATAGACTTTTTGGATTGCCTTTTTATAATTATGCGAATGAGAATGAGTTTAAGGAGAGTTTTTCAGAATTGATTTTGTAGAAATTCACGTTTTTAGCTTTTCCCACAAAATCCCAATATACTCATGCACTGCTATTTCTGAAAGATGAAAGGAAGAGGTACTTGGTGCTCTTAAATATCCCTTGAACGCATCTTTATGAAAATCTGTCGGTGCTGGAATTGGATGTAATCCTAGGTTTTTAAATATTTTCATAGCTCTTGGCATGTGGGTCGCAGATGTTACTAGGATAAACGGTTGTTCTCTTACTAAATCTTTTGTAACAAGTGCTTCCTCTTTTGTATCTTTAGGTAATCCGAAGAGCACCATAGCATCTTTTTCTACACCGATGGCGGATGCTAACGCTGCATTCATTTGTGCATTTGATGTATTTGTATTTCCCTCATACCCAGTAAAAATAATGATAGAACCTTTCATTTTCCTGTGAAGTATCACACCCTCTAAAACTCGCTTCGTTCCGCCATCGCCAATATGTGATGAGATTGGCTGAGTTATATCGGTGTTGTGTCCATTGCCTAAGACATGGATATATTTTACTTTTTCTTTATAGTCATATTTAGGATATTGATTTTCTAAATTTTCAATCAGATAATTTGCAAATGGTGGATAGGAAAATAAAAAAAGTAATCCAAATGACAATAATAAAAACGCTTTAGCCTTAGACTGTTCTTTTATAAATAGAAAAAACAATCCAATACTAAACAGTGTAAAAATCATTCCAAACGGTTCGATAAAAAAAGTTATCAGTTTTTTTAAGAAAAATCCAAATTCCATTATTTTAATTCCTCACTCAAACTCATCAAACTTCGGCTCAGGTGCATTGAAATTCTCAATCAGATTTTTTTGATACTCAGGAATAAGGGTATAAAGTGCCTTTAACGCACGTTCCCCATCCTCTTGTGTGAGAGAGGTATCGATGATGATGTAGGAGAAATAGACACTGTTCTCGTCGATGGAGAGCTGAAGATCGTCTAAAATTGCATTTTCATGGAGTAAAAAGTCATAAAGTCCCTCAATTTTTTCGGCAGGGATACGACACAATGCCGCATCGGCAATCACTACTCCGTTATCATAATAATTAATATCCAAACGAGTTAAGCCCACTTCAAATCTCCAGCTGCGTTGGCTTCGACGTGAGAGGGTGACATTAATCTCCAGTTTTTCCAATATTTTTTCGATCAATGCAACAATCCCAGAGGGTTTATACCCCTCTCGCCGTCGTTTGGCACTATCGAGTTTAATACCGCATTTTGGGCAATAGTCGTTATGGATAGTGGACTCTACGATGAGGTTCTTGCACGAGATACAGCGGAGAATATCAGTGGTGTTGAGAGTCAAAAAGTTTTCAATTGTCTCTTGGAGAAGATAATAGGGGAGGGCGAAGCCAAGGTTGTTGGAATTTTGGATAATAAAGGTATTGACCCCGATCACCTCCCCCTCTTCGTTCAATAATGGTCCTCCGCTGTTTCCAGGATTAATCGCCGCATCAAACTGAATATATTCCACCTCCCCTTGGAGACGAATGGCTTTGGAGATGATCCCCTCGGTCGTAGAATAGTTAAGACCATACGGATGACCAATAGCAATAACGGTATCACCATCATTGATTTCACCACTGCACAAACGTAAGGGATGATCGGGACGGATGGGGGAGGGGAGTTGAATAAATGCCAAGTCGTAGGCATCATCATCGTAGATCACCTTGGCGATGGTTCGAGGAAGGGTCTTCGTGCTGATAACGACCTCTTTAAGCCCCGCTACCACGTGCGAATTGGTAATGATGAGATCCCCGATAATAAAGCCGCTGCCTGTACCGTAGGGGTTCATGATTTGGACGATACTTTCGATAGAGGTTTCCAGTGTTTGTTGGGTGAGTTGTTTCATCCTCAAACCTCCTGATAGTCGAGATTTTTGAGTTGGATATAAAAGCTTTGGCTGAAGTGATTAAGGTCACTAAAGTTTAGCTCATTGGCAAAGCTTTTAAGATTTTTGTAGCGTGATTGGTAGGGTTCTAGGGCATTTTCGATGGTATTGCTGATGGCTTGTTTGTGGAATGTATTTGTACTGTTCTCATAGAGTTTGATCTCCCCCTCACTTGCGAAAAACTCCGAAGCATACACCTGAACATGTAGATGTAGCAAAGCCCGTAACGAGGGGTGAATGCCATAATTGAAAAGGATATAGAGGGCAATATAATGGTAAATGACAGGGATAACGTAGTTGGTGTGGTTATTCTTGTACCAGCGCACTTTGGCTAAGGATTCCTCAATAAATACCGCAATATCATCGTGCAAAGCGTGTTCAAAAGGGGAAAACGTCGTCGGGGCATGATAAAACTGTGTTTTAAACCGTTCAAAAGGCATCGAGGAGAGCTCCTCCAAATAGATCTCTAGGTCACTGTTTTTGTCTTGGGTGAGTTTTTCATCCTCCATAAAATAGGTGTTAATTTTTTCGTTAATCTCTTTTGCCATTTTTTTGTGGGGGATGAGGAGGTAATCGATTTGAAGTAACAAGGCAAGATAGCTAAATGATGCCATCCCATTATTATCATTGGAGAGAAGTCCTATAAGACTTGATTTCGTCGAGGCTATCCAAAGTCTCATTGTCTCATAGAGACGTTGAAGACGATTTTCATCGTAGGAGAGGAGATGATTCACTTCCAACAGAGCCGATTCGTCGAACTCACTACTAATAAACTCTTTTTCAAAATCAGCATTCAGGGCTAGCTCTCGTAAGGGGAAAAATATTTTTTGAGGGGTAATCGTTGTGTTATGAAGGTGTATCTCCAATATAATGACATCCTCCCTCTCACTGTAACGACAATAAGTGAGTTGAAAATTACGTTCTAAAAATCGTCGCTTCATGGCAACATGCAACAAGGAAGCTTTTGCAATGTGGGCAGTGGCACGAAACGTTTTTGGTGTAATCTCTCCGTGCACGATAGCCGAACCTTGGTAGAGGACAAAGGTGAGAGAATCGTCATTTTCGGTTACGGTGAGGTGCTCAAGACGATTAGTATGATGAAGAGACTCCAAAAAATAGCGGTACCCAAGGAGGATATTATTTTCACTAAAAGCAGTTGCGGAGAGGTCAAAAAGCTCCTGCTCCCTTGGATTGGGGAGGGCATGAACCGCTCGACCGTAATGGGGGATTTCGGGCGATTTTTTTGAAAATAATGTTTCGACAAGTGCACGTAACCAATTCAACCATAACTCCTAATGGGTATATTTAAGAGACAAGAGTGTAATCAAAGCAACCTTAAAGCGACAATAAAGTATAATCCGAACAATTACGTTGAGGGGGTTGTATGGGTTACAAACGTGTATTGGTAAAGTTCTCAGGTGAAGCTTTGGCTGGTGAAAACGGATATGGTATCGATACAAAAATCCTTCAATTTATCGCAACCGAGATCAAAAGTCTTGTTGATGCGGGTATCGAAGTGGGCATCGTGATTGGTGCTGGAAATATCATTCGGGGTGTTACGGCAGCGGCAGATGGAATTATCCGTCGTACGTCAGGGGATTATATGGGGATGTTAGGGACGGTTATCAATGCGATTGCTCTCCAAGAGGCATGCGAACATGAAGGTTTGCTCGTTCGTGTCCAAAGTGCAATCAAAATGGAACAAATTGCGGAAGCATTTATCGTTCGTCGTGCTATGCGTCACTTGGAGCGGGGGCGTGTTGTTGTGTTCGCAGCAGGGACAGGTAACCCATTCTTTACGACCGATACGGCGGCGACACTTCGTGCGGTAGAGATTGGAGCAGAGGTAATTATCAAAGCGACCAAAGTAGATGGCGTGTACGATAAAGATCCGAAAAAATTTGCCGATGCAATCAAGCTTCCTACTCTTGGATATGATCAAGCACTTCAAGACCATATTAAAGTCATGGATGACACCTCGATTGCATTAGCAAAAGAGAACAAGCTTCCTATAATCGTATGTGATATGTCGACGAAGGGTAATCTTCTTACGATTATTCAAGGCGATTTATCCAATTGCTCAATCGTGCAATAAATTTTAATATTAAGGAAAACTATGAGACTTGAACAATTAACAGCAAAAGCATTAGAGACGGCTAATATCGATCGTTATCAATTGGCACTTGCTGTGGCAAAACGGTCAGAGCAACTTCAAAATGGTGCACCAACAAAACTTAATGTGGATTTGAAAAAAGCCAAAGCTGCCGATGTCGCTTTGATGGAGATTGCTGAGGGGCATATTACCATCAAAGGTTTCGTAGACAAAGTATAACTCTTTTATATCGAGGCATCGTTGAATCAAATCGATATTGAAGCCATCAGAAAAATTAATGATGTAGAGCGTGCAATAGCTTTATTGCGCAAGTCTGTACCTGCATCACAAGCAGTTGAACGTGCGTATGCTTTTGCATCCGATGCCCACGTAGGGCAAACTCGTAAAAGTGGTGAACCGTATATCGTTCATCCCATTTTGGTTGCGTCATTGGTTGCAGAACTCACAGGCGATGAGGCGATGGTGATTGCCGCTTTGTTGCACGATGTGGTCGAAGATACGGATACCACTATTGAAGAGATAGGGGCAGATTACGGCGAGGATGTTGCCCATCTTGTAGAGGGATTGACGAAAATTGATGCGATTCGAGATGCGGAGCTTATCCCCTCTGATTCGGATCAAAAGCTCGTTGTATCGGCTCTTACCTTTCGTAAAATGCTCCTTGCCTCCATTGAGGATGTTCGTGTTTTGGTGGTTAAGCTGTGTGATAGACTTCACAATATGCTCACCCTTGATGCTCTAACTCCCGCTAAACAGCACCGTATTGCCGAAGAGACTTTGGTTGTTTACTCCCCTATTGCCCACCGTCTTGGGATCTCCTTTCTTAAAAATCTACTAGAAGATTTGAGTTTTCAGTATCTTTTTGCCGACGACAAACTCTCCATAGAGAGCTATTTGGAGAAAAATTACCGTTCGATCAATCAACGATTGAATACATTTTGTGAAAGATTAACCCAAATTTTACTCTCCAATGGGATGTGTCAAGAAGATTTTGAGATACTTAGTCGTGTTAAGCATAACTACTCCATTTATCTGAAAATGCAGCGCAAGGGGATAGGCATTGATGAAATTCTCGATCTCTTGGCTGTCCGTATTTTGGTAAAAAATCCACTTGATTGTTACAAAATTTTCGGGATGGTACATTTGCATTTCAAACCGTTGAGTGCACGGTTTAAAGATTATATTGCTATTCCCAAAGAAAACGGATACCAAACTCTCCATACAACTGTTTTTGATGAGAGTGCTATTTTTGAAGTTCAAATCCGTACGTATGAGATGCACCGTACTGCAGAACTAGGTGTTGCTGCCCATTGGAAGTACAAAAGTGGCGGTAATAATGCGATCAGTCTTGATTGGCTCCACAATTTACAATATCAAAACGAATCGGTTGAAGCATTTTATGAACTAATTAAAAACGATCTTTACAGTGAAGATATTAGTGTCTTCTCCCCAAAAGGGAAAGCTTTTACCCTCCCTCGTGGTGCAGTAGCCCTTGATTTTGCCTACGCTGTTCATACCCAAGTGGGAGATAGTGCGCAAGAGTGCATGGTCAATAAAGAAAAAGCAAGTCTTCTCACCGAATTGCACAGTGGGGATATTGTTCGAATTATCACCGTCTCCAATGGGAAAAAAATTACCCGATGTACATGGATGGATGCCGTAAAAACCTCACGGGCAAAATCGAGTATTCGTGCCAATTGCAATCAGCGTATCCGTTCCATCGACCATCAAAGTGGTATTAATATTCTCTCAACAATACTACGCTTACCTGTCAATAAAGTACACGAAGTACTGGAAAAAGTAGAATTTTCCGATCAATGGTACCGTATCCCACGAGAGCTTGATTTTTTCAAAGAGGTATTGAACCGACTCAAAGAGGCGATAAAAGAGAGTAGCCGTTTTGGAGCCTTTTGGACACGGGATCGATTTAAGCTCAAACCTTACCTTTTTGCTTCCATTGAGATTCTCTCCAATCACAGCGTTTCGGATGCCGTCTTTGACTATTGCTGTCATCCCAAATCGGGGGATGAAATTGTCGCCTTTTTGCAAGAGGGGAAAGCACACGTCCATCACAAAATGTGTAAGCATGCCACAAGTATGATTGAAGCGCATGAGCCCATGGTGTTTGTACGGTGGATACAACAACAATTTTTCCGTTACCATCTTATTATTAGTATGCCCAATGCCAAAGGGTCTCTTGCCGATTTATTGACCTATATTGCGAAAATGGGGGCAGATATAAACACGATTGAGCTAGGCAAAGAGCGTTCAGAACATACGCAATATTGCGAAATGGAGTTTCAAACACTGGAGAGTGATTTGAATAAGTTGCGCTCAAAGCTGGATAAAAAAGGGAAAATAATACAATTTTTTCGGACCGATGATGCGTACCGAAACCAAGGATAAAATATGAGTGAACAAAAAATTAGTGACGCTTTGCGAGAAATACGACGGGGAACGGCGGAGATTATTGATGAGGCACGACTTACCGCACTTCTCAAAGGCTATTTTGAAAAAGGGGAAACCTATACCGTCAAGGCAGGATTTGATCCTACCGCCCCCGATTTGCATTTAGGACACACTGTATTGTTACAAAAATTGGCGACCTTTCAGCAGTATGGGGGAGATATTCAGTTTTTGATCGGTGATTTTACGGCACAAATTGGTGACCCTACGGGTAAAAATGAGACACGTAAGAAATTATTACCCACACAAATACAACTTAATGCCCAAAGCTATAAAACTCAAGTGTTCAAAATCCTTGATCCCCAAAAAACAACCGTTGTTTTTAATTCCGAGTGGATTAATGAGCTGGGTGCGGCAGGGATGTTGGAGCTAACAACGACCTTTAATGTGGCACGGATGTTGGAACGGGATGATTTTGACAAACGGCATAAGGCGGGTATTTCTATTTCGATCAGTGAATTTATCTATCCTCTTCTTCAAGGGTATGACAGTGTTCATCTCAAAAGTGATATTGAAATCGGTGGAACCGATCAAAAATTCAATCTTTTAATGGGGCGTCATTTACAGCGTGCTTACGAAACAGGTAAAGAGCAAGCTGTTCTTATGATGCCGATTTTGGAAGGGCTTGACGGTGTTCAAAAAATGTCAAAGTCGTTGGGTAATTATATCGCCGTTGCCGATGCTCCTAATGATATGTATGGAAAAATTTTGAGTATCAGTGATACGTTAATGTGGCGTTACTATGAACTTTTGAGCACTCAAACACTGGATCAAATCGAAGCGTTAAAAATTGGCGTTGAAGAGGGATCGCTTCACCCCAAAAAAGTAAAAGAGGCATTAGCAATAGAGATTACGACCCGTTTTCACAGTGCATCAGAAGCCCAAGCCGCAGCCGAAGAGTTTCAGCGGGTTCATGCGCAAAGTGAAATTCCCCTTGAGATGGACGAATATAGCTTTGATGGAGCAGTTTGGATTGCAAAAGTATTAGTGGATGCTAAGCTTACCTCCTCTACTTCCCAAGCACGACGGGAGATTAAGCAAGGCTCTGTTAAAATAAATCAAGAGAAAATAGACGATGAGCAGTTGCAATTAGAAGCAGGTGAGTACGTCTTGCAAATCGGTAAACGAAAATTCGCCCGTATAAAGGTATCCTAATGAGTTTCAAACCGCTTCAAATCGGAAAATATACTATCCCAGTCCCTATTGTTCAAGGGGGAATGGGTGTTGGTATCAGCTGGGATCAGCTTGCAGGTGCGGTTTCGCGTGAGGGTGGTCTGGGTGTTATTAGCTCCGTAGGTACCGGGTATTATGAGAATAAAATCCACGCAGATCGATTGGTAGCAGAAAGACCATTGGAAGCCGATAATTTTTATTCGAAAAAAGGGCTTAAAGCGATTTTCGATAATGCTCGTAAAATTTGTGGTGATGCCCCCTTGGCATGTAATGTTTTGTATGCGATTAATGATTATGGTCGTGTGGTGCATGATGCGTGTGAGGCAGGGGCGAATATCATCATCACAGGGGCAGGGCTTCCGACGAATATGCCGGAGTTTACCGCCGATTTTCCCGATGTTGCATTGGTTCCTATCGTCTCTTCCCCTAAAGCCCTCTCTATTATTTGCAAACGGTGGCAAAAGCGTTATAACCGACTTCCCGATGCTGTGATCTTAGAAGGACCCAAAAGTGGCGGGCACCAAGGGTTTACTTACGAGCAGTGCGCAATGGATGAGTTTCAGCTTGAAAACCTTGTCCGTCCCGTTGTTGAAGAGGCGGCATTATGGGGTGGTATCCCTGTGGTAGCTGCAGGGGGTGTTTGGGACAAAAATGATATTGATGCAATGATCGCCTTGGGTGCGTCAGGTGTCCAAATGGGGACCCGTTTTATCGGTACACATGAGTGTGATGCGAGTGAGACGTTTAAAGATGTATTGCTGAATGCAAAAGAGGAAGATATTACCCTTATGAAATCTCCTGTAGGGTATCCCGCACGGGGTGTTCGTACTAATTTGCATTCTCTGATTGATACCCGTACAGGTCCATCGATTAAATGTATCTCCAACTGTGTTGCCCCCTGTCATCGTGGTGTTGAAGCCAAGATGGTTGGTTTTTGTATCGCCGATCGTTTAAGTGATGCCTATTTTGGGAATTTGGAATTGGGGCTTTTCTTTTCAGGAACCAATGGATACCGAATTAACACAATTATTTCCGTCAAAGAGTTGATGGAGAAGTTAACGCAGGGCGAATAGTTTTTGATGATGGGGCGTATTCTTTTTAATCTACTATTTTTAGTCTCTTTAGTATGGGGGGCATCGGAGGATTTTGTACGTCTTGAAGAGGCAAAAAAATCACTCTTAAGCAGCGATGAGCTTGAACAGTTTCGTGGCTACAATGAGTGTAAAACCATTCAACTTAGAGCACTCAAAGTGAATAACCCTGCGTTGTCACATGATGCATTGGAGTGCCTTGTTCAAGGGGGTGAAATCCTTAAAATTGATGTCACAAAATACAAAAAAGAGTTAGCTAAGTTTACAACATCCAATACGACAGTAGCCAACAGTTCCCCCCCCTTACCTGAACCAAAACCACTTCTTTTCCCTAAAGAGTATTTACGAGCAACCCCTTTGACCTCTAATGAATCAACAGCTTCATTTTTAACCCCTACAATGGCTGACTTGACCAAGCCAGAAATAACCCTTCTTAAGCGCCATCATCTCTTAGATACAAGATGGAAAGATACAGGAATAGAACTGATTTTCGATTCACCTATTGATTCAAAAGAGTTCCATCTCTCTAAAATTCTTGAACCTGATAAGCATCGTTTTCGTTATATTATTGACATCGATAGCTCTACACTTTTGAAAGCTCAAGTTTTGGAACATAATGCTATTCAAAAAATTCGTTTAGCACAATATGATCCGAAAACGATAAGGGTAGTGATTGAGCATACCGAGGCAATAATGATGAACCCTATTGCAAAAGGGGTCTCACTGTATGTTGATCTTTCGTTACGCTCTGCAGGCAAGGAGATACCCTTGGTTCCTAATCCTATACTGCAACCACCTGCTGTTCAATCTCCCCCTTTGATTGCGGCACTTCCCCCTTTAATTACGATGGCACCTCGTGATCGAAGTAAGAAAGTAATCGTGATCGATCCTGGGCATGGTGGTAAAGATAGTGGTGCAATAGGTAATGGCTATAGGGAAAAAGATATTGTGTTACAAATCGGACTAGAACTCTCTGCGCAACTTCGTGAGCTAGGATACACGGTACACATGACACGCTCTAACGATACATTTATAGAGCTTAAAGATCGTACTAAGTTTGCAAATGATAAATTAGCCGACTTGTTCTTATCAATACATGCCAATGCTGTCCCTAAAAGTTCTGACGTGAACAATGCGTACGGAATAGAGACCTATTATCTCTCTCCAGGGAGAAGCGATCGGGCAATGCGTGTTGCTGCGTTGGAAAATCAAGAAGATATGGGTGCAATGGGTGCGTATGGAAAACTGAGTTTTTTGAATGTCCTTAATTCCGAAAAAATAATTGCCTCCAATAAGCTTGCAATTGATATTCAAAAAGGGGTGTTGGGAACATTGCGTAAGCAGTTCTCAACAGTGAAAGACAATGGGGTAAGAGAAGCTCCGTTTTGGGTCTTAGTAGGAGCGCAGATGCCAGCTATTCTTTTAGAGACAGGATACATCAGTAACCCTGAGGAGTCTTCACGCATTGCAGATTCGAAATATCAAAAAACAATGGTAAGCGGGATGATAGAAGGGGTTAAACATTATTTTGCCAACAATCCTTAATCTCCTCTCTTTCTCCCCTGTCTTGTGATTGTTATCGATCTTCTTGGCTTATTAATGCTCTCTTTGTCAAATGGGCTTTAGGTATTAAAAATATATTTGTATCGGTTATTTGCGTGCTATGTTTGAAATTAAATTTTGAAGATTGATTTGAGTGGCTCCGGATACTGGATTCGAACCAGTGACCAAGTGATTAACAGTCACCTACTCTACCGCTGAGCTAATCCGGAATAAAAAAAGAGGTTTCAAAAAGTGTGGCTCCGGATACTGGATTCGAACCAGTGACCAAGTGATTAACAGTCACCTACTCTACCGCTGAGCTAATCCGGAATACTTATGAGGGCGCAATTATAGTATTATTTTGCCTAATTGTCAAGATTTTTTAATGGTTTTAGAGCGTTTCTTTATCGAATTTGCAAAAGGGAGATAAAAAATGATATTGGATCGTTCAATTTGGGTGATTTTTCCCTCATTGAGCAGATTTTGAAACTCTTGTCTGGACTCGTCATCGAAAAGAGCATGAATATCATCATCCGTTAGGGGACGTTTATCAAGCGTTGTGAGAATCTCATCGCATGTATAACGAGAAGGGGTAGCTGTTGCATGGGTGCGTGAGACGATATGAATGGGCAAAGAGGGGTCAAAAAGATGGGATAGTGCATACAGTTCTTTAAATTCCAATCCTTGCACAGGGTAGGCAGGGGGACGATCTATGGTGCCGATGTCAATGCGCTCACAATGAACGCTTTGCAATGCAGCATTGAGGGCTAAAACTTCTTGGGGTGTGTCGTTAATACCACGAACAAAGAGAATCTCAATAAAAAGCTTACCGCAAAAAGCGTGTGAAAAGCGTTGGATGGAATCAATAATGGTCTCAATCTCTATCCCCTCAGCAGGACGGTCGATTTTACGAAAGATTTCAGGGGTGGCGGCATCAAGGGAGAGTTTGACTTGATCCAGACGTAACAGTGTGTTAAACACACGTTTATCACTCAAAGAGGCACTGTTGGAGAGGATGAGTGTGTGAAGATCACCTTTGATTGCATTGATGAGCGTTATGAGCTCATTTAAATGAGGATACATTGTCGGTTCACCATTGGCGGTGAGAGTGATAACGTCAAGGGTGGAGTGCTTAAGGAGAGCCTCTTTTAAATCATCTAGTATCTCCTCAATCGGCGTTACGGCGTACTGATGCGAAATGGCTTTCATAGGAGAGAGCTCGCAATACAGACAATCAAAATTACATTGCTTGCTACTGCTTGAGAGATCAATCCCAAGTGACGTGCCAAAACGGCGTGAGTGGATGGGACCAAAAACGGTATTCATGGCTTCCCCCTTTATGGAGATATATTAGACTTTTTTGCTCACACGTTGACACTCACGGACAAAGTGCTGTGCATTCTCAACAGGGACATCAGGAAGAATCCCATGCCCTAGATTGAAAATGTGTCGTTTCCCACCCATGATTTCTTGAAGAGCTTCGACAGATGCTGTCGTCTCCTCTTTGGAATACAAGCGACATGGCTCCATATTCCCTTGAAGAACATAACGATCCCCCAGCTTCTCTTTTGCCAACGCCATAGGGGTACTCCAATCGACACCGAAAACATCGAAGTTCCCATAGACATGATCTAAAAAGGCAGGAATTCCTTTGGGGAACATAATAATGGGGATATGGGGGTATTTTTCTTTTAAATACTCGGCAATCTCCACCATATAGCTCCATGAAAACTCGTCATACTTAGAGGGTTCGATGGCCGCTGCCCAACTGTCGAAAATTTGGACAACATCAATCCCTGCAAGGATCTGTTTTTCCATATAAAGCTTGACCACTTCAGTCACTTTACGTAAAATCTTATGCAGTAGCTCAGGGTTGGAATACATCATTTTTTTACAAACATTGTAGGTCTTTGTCCCTTGTCCCTCGATCATGTACGTTGCAAGGGTCCATGGTGCCCCCGTAAAGCCAATAAGGGCTTTCTCATCGCCACGTCCGTCAAGCTGTGATCGTAAAATTTTAATGGTTTCATAAACGTAGGTAAGTTTTGAAGCGGCTTCATCTCCACCGATAAGTGCATCCAAATCTTCTTCGGTCGCAACTGGGCTTTCAAAAACAGGACCTTCCCCTTTGATAAAATCGAGCTTCATCCCCATCTCATTGGGAACGACCAAAATATCACTAAACAAGATTGCGGCATCAACGCCTACAATGTCAAGGGGCTGAATGGTCACTTCTGCTGCCATATCAGGGGCGTGGCAGAGGTTGAGAAAATTACCCGCACGAGCACGCACTTTCATATATTCAGGAAGATAACGCCCTGCTTGACGCATCATCCATACGGGGGTATGAGGTGTCTCTTTTCCAAAACACGCATCGACAAATAGTTTACTCATGATGACCTACTTTACTTAAGAAATAAAGACCAACCGAAACGGCGGTGATAGAGAGGGCAAGATAAAATAACTCTAACGCACCATCAAACTGTGTACGACCTACTTTTTGGAAAAAACCAACAACCAAAACCATCACAATAACTTTCGAAATTTTATCTTTGAGCTGATCGAGTGAATGGACGGCTAAAAGCTGATTTTCTTTTCCATTCTCATCTTTTGCAGGGTCAATATCAGAGATAAAAAGCTCATACAGACCAAAAGAGAAGATAATCATTACAACACCGATCAAATAGAGATCAACGGCACCGATAATACCACCGACAACCTCTTCATGAAAGTGTTCAGGATGACCATGTTCGAGGTAGGTGTTGATTACATAACCTGCCGTGTGATAAATATCAAAACTGGCAATCGTAAAGAGTAAGAGTGCCCCCATAAGTCCAAAAAAAACGGCGAGAACAATGATAAACCGCGAACTCCATAATCCATGTTCAAACAAATTTTCGATGAAACGCATCTTAGTTTCCTTGCATCTCTACCCATTTTTGGGCGATACGAACGGCGTTGGTAGCGGCACCTACACGAAGGTTATCGGCAACGACCCACAAATGAAGGACATTTTCACGATACAAGTCGTTACGAATACGCCCCACAAACGTCTCATTTTGATCCATACACAACGAAGGCATTGGGTAGATACTCTCCTCAGGGGTATCCAAAACAATGATATTGGGGGCATTGCGTAACAGTTCACGTGCTTCATTGGCATCAACAGCACCATCAAACGTAAGGGTAAGAGTTTCAGCATGACCACGTAACGTTGGGATACGAACACACGTGGCACTTACTTCAATATCTTTGTGCATAATTTTTTGCGTTTCATTCACCATTTTGAGCTCTTCTTTGGTATAGCCCGTATCGGTGAAAGAGTCGATTTGGGGAATAGCATTGAGGGCAATTCGGTGAGGAAATTTTTTAGGTTCAGCATCATCGAGTTTGAATGCAAAAAAGGCTTGCATTTGCTCCACAAGCTCTTCCATCGCCGACTTACCAGCACCCGAAGTTGCTTGATAAGTACTGACATCAATACGCTGTAAATCATAGGCATCATCAAGGGGTTTGAGGGCTTGTACCATTTGGATCGTTGAACAGTTAGGATTGGCGATAATCCCACGGTTACGCCACTCTTTGATATCTTCGGGGTTGACTTCAGGTACAACAAGGGGGACATCCTCGAACATTCGGAAGTGACTGGTATTGTCAATGACCACGGCACCTGCTGCTGCTGCATAGGGGGCAAACTCTGCTGAAATGCTTCCCCCAGCACTAAAGAGGGCGATTTCAATCTTCTCTTCATCGAAGATGGTCGCCGTAAGCTCTTGAATCGGAAGCTCTTTGTCATGAAAAGAGACGGTTTTCCCAAGACTTCGTGCACTTGCCAACGGGATTAGCTTCGCAAGAGGAAAATCAATCTCCTCCAACACACGTAAAATTTCTTCACCGACGGCACCATTAGCACCAACAACTGCGACGTTATATTGTTTCATAGACATTTCCTAAAAGTGGATAATAATTTTGCGATTATAGCGTCTTAAGACTTGGAAGGTATTGAAAGATTCTCTTATACCCTCCCAAATCCTCGTGCCTCTAAGAAAAGATCCTCTACCCCTATGGATGATCCATCACTGAGAATTGCTGCTCGCTCAACGACAGAGATCAGTTCACGGATATTTCCCGGCCATTGATAAAGTTGCAAAGCAGCTTTGGCTTCGTCATCAAAATGCTTGGTGGTGAAGTTATATTGAATGCAGTTTTGTTCTAAGACCGCATTTGCAATAGGGAGAATCTCCTCACGTCGTTCACGCAAAGGGGGGATGGAAAGGGGGATGGTGTTGAGGCGATAATAGAGATCTTCTCTAAATTTCCCCTCCTGAATATTAGATTGGAGATTAGCATTGGTGGCGGTGATGATCCGTACATCGATTTTAATGCTTTTTGGTGATCCTAATCGCCGTATCTCTCTCTCTTGCAACGCCCGTAAAAGTTTCGCTTGGAGAGGATAGGGCATTTCGGCGATTTCATCGAGAAAAAGAGTTCCCCCATGCGCTAACTCAAATTGCCCCATTTTAGACTCTGTGGCATCGGTAAAAGAGCCTTTTTCAAAACCAAAAAGTTCGCTCTCGATAAGATTTTCAGGAATTGCTGCCATATTAATGGCAATAAAAGGTTTGTCAAAACGGGACGATTTTTCGTGAACGTAAGAAGCAAACACCTCTTTTCCAACACCGCTTTCCCCTAGGAGCATGATACTTGCATCGGTACGGGCTGCTTTGTCCACATAGGAGAGGAGTTTTTCTAATGCGGGCGAGCTTCCTGAGAATGATTTTGATGGTGTAAAGGCAGAAGAGGAAGAGCCTTGTGTCACCTTTTTTTGTACGGTAGCACTGCGCTCAATAGCAGCGACAAGGGTCTCAATTTCGAACGGTTTTAGGAGAAAGTCTTTGACCCCAAGCTGTATCGATTCAATGGCACGTGTAAGGGTGGCATTGCCTGTAATAAAAATAATCTCATACTCTCCATTGAGAGTTTTAGCAAACTCGATCCCATCCATCCCTGGCATATTAATATCACTGATGATAAGATCAAAGGTTTCATCGAGTTTTTTGAGAGCATCTTTGGGGCTTTTGAAGGTATGAACCTCATATTGGGGATAATCACCCATCGCAATTTCAAGCGATTTTCGCATATTGATATCATCTTCAACGATTGCGATTTTCATTAACACACCCTCTTTATTTTAATAAAGTGATTTTAGCACTCTCATCATTAAACTCGACTGCATAGCACTGGGTGGGGAGGGTAAGGGTATCGGTTGTATTGTGCATTTTTGTATTCACTGTTTGATGACTTTGTATAGTCACAACCTGTTGAGATGCAAACGTAAAGAACTCCTCTTCATTTTGGCGTAAGGTCGTTTCTAAAGATTCATGGGGTTGACGAGAGAAGAGGATGAAATTTGTTGTTTTTATCCCACATGGGGTCATAGATTTGGAAATAGAGAGGGTTTCGTGAAAAGCTTGGGCATTGTGGGATGAAAATCGGTAACCGATGTAATAATCGTCCCCAACTAGCGTAGATCCACTAAAAAGGATTAAAACTGTGAGTAGGAGAGGACGATTTCGAGTTCGACTTCGCACAAACCGTCTTTGAAAGTGGTATCGACGATATTAGCACCACGCACCAAGGCATCTACTGAAGTACTAACATTGGAGCGCTGTAGCATCATGTTCTTAACGGTATCTTGTCCTTCAACATGAACTCCCATAATTCGCTCCGCTATTTGACGGTATCCATCAGCAAGGGCAGCTCGTTTTGCGAGGGCATACGCTTGGGCGGGGGAGGCTGTTACGGTGGGAGCAACCCCTTGACCGAATACAGTGACAACCAATTGTTGCGATGAACTAAGCGAGGGCTGAACACAATTGCCATCCGTACCGCTATAAACACAGCGAACTTTTTGATCGTTTGAGGATAGCATTCCTGCTTGCAAGTTAGACAAAGCAAGGAGAAATGCTAAAAATAAAGAGTATTTCATTAAAAGATAGTTCCTTTAGTAAACTAGAATAGTAATTGATTTAAGCAAATACTATTCCAAATCAAGCGTTCCATCATTTTCTAGACCTTCTTCCTCTTCATCTTCCTCTTTTTTCGGACAACGGGAGATACTTTTGACATCATCCCCTTTGATAATATAAACACCGCTCGTATTTCGTCCTGATTTGGCAATGGTTTGCATATCGACACGGATCATTTTACCCGCTTTAGTCAATGCCATCATATCCATTGTCTCATCAACCATGAGACAGCCCACAACGGTCGTACCTGTTTTTTGGTTGAGTTTCATGGCAATAACACCTGAACCCGCACGGTTGGTAAGGCGGTATTCTTCAGCTGTTGTACGCTTACCAATCCCTTTTTCACTCACCATCAAAATCTCTTGGCTATCGTCTTTGATGATATTGGCATCCACAACAACATCCCCTTCGATTTTGAACTTGATACCACGAACACCGCGGGTACTTCGCCCTTGGTCACGGGTTTTATCAATCTCGAATTTGATACACTGAGCAAACTTCGTCACAATAAAGAGATATTTGGTCTCTTCGTTGGCAATGTAGGCGGTAATAAGGGCATCATCATCATCAAGAACAATTGCGCGCACTCCATTGCTACGGACATTGGAAAATTCATTGAGGGCGGTACGTTTGACAATACCATTTTGGGTGAAGAAAACAAGGGATTTATTCTCTTCAAAATCACTTGTTGGAATAATCGAACGGATTTTCTCATTCTCTTCAAGGTTGATAAGATTAACAACGGCTTTGCCCTTAGCCGTACGTGACCCTTCGGGAATTTTGTACACTTTGAGCCAGTGAAGCTGTCCACGATCGGTAACGAACATCAAGGTGTCATGGGTATTACAGGTAAAGAATTTTTCAATAAAGTCATCATCGTACGTCGTAACGGCAATTTTACCTTTACCGCCTCGACGCTGTTTCTCATAGGCTACGAGAGGGACCCGCTTGATATATCCACGGTGAGAGATAGTAACCACCATCGGCTCATTGGGGATCAAATCTTCGATATTAATGTCATCGTAGTTATCTTCAATATCGGTCACCCGATCAATATCAAATTGCTCAACAAGCTCGATAAACTCACCCTTAATAATATCTTTGAGAACTTCTTCGCTGCGAAGGATCGATTCTAAATAATCAACATGTGCCAAAATTTCTCGTAGTTCGTTTTCAATTTTTTCAATTTCAAGACCCGTTAAGCGACCTAGTCTCATCGCAACAATGCTTGTTGCTTGAATTATAGAAAAATCATACTCTGATACAAGGCTATTTCGGGCATCTTCTTCATTTCCCGAAGCACGAATGGTCTTAATGACCTTATCGATAATATCGATAGCTTTTTTCAACCCTTCTAATATATGGGCTCGTGCTTTGGCCTTTTCAAGATCAAAAATTGTGCGACGGATAATAACGGTCTTACGGTGATTGATGAAGTGACCCAACATCTCAAGGAGAGAGAAAATACGGGGCTCTTGGTTGAAGACAGAGAGCATAATGATCCCGAAGGTTGTCTCCATATTGGTCGATTTATAGAGGTTATTGAGGACGATTTCACTCATTGCGTCTCGTTTGAGTTCGATAACAACACGAATCCCTTCACGATCCGATTCATCTCGAATTTCGCTAATTCCTTCGATAAATTTATCTTTAACCAAATCGGCAATGGTCTCAATCAGACGTGCTTTATTCACTTGATAAGGAAGTTCATCAAGAACGATGACATCTTTGTTCGCTTTTTTCTCGATATGTGTCTTCGCACGAACACGGATACGTCCCCGACCCGTTTCGTAGGCGTCTAAAATCCCTTTTTTACCATAAATCGTCCCCCCAGTAGGGAAATCAGGGGCTTTGATAAACTGCATAATCTCAATAAGGGAAGCATTAGGATTGTCCATTAAGTGAACAAGAGCGCTTAAAACTTCTTTTGGATTATGGGGCGGGATATTGGTTGCCATACCAACCGCAATACCACTCGAACCATTAATAAGGAGATTGGGAACACGTGTAGGAAGAACGACAGGCTCATACGTTGTGCCGTCATAGTTTTCGAT
>JAABPY010000080.1 GCA_011391735.1 Sulfuricurvum sp.
TCTTCGGCAATGGGGATAAACTCAGCAGGAGAGATCATCCCCAATGTTGGATGGTTCCAGCGTACAAGGGCTTCTGCTCCGATAACCTTTCCCGTCTCCATAGAAATTTGCGGTTGATAGTATACGTGAAGTTCATTGCGTTTGAGTGCATATCTAAGGGCATTTTCAAGCTCAAGATTTCGAGCAGAACGTGCTTGAATTTCGGGTGTAAAAAAGCGGTAGCAGTTTCGTCCATCGTGTTTGGCACGGTACATTGCCCCATCAGCGCATTGAGAGAGGCTTGTAAGATCATTTCCATCGATCGGATAGAGGGCTATTCCAATGGATGGGGTGACCGTGAGCTCATGATTTTGAATCTCATAGGGTTGGGAGATAACATCAATGATTTTTTCGGCGATATGGGCTACACCATTGGCATCTACTCCTGTAAGGAGAAGCATAAATTCATCCCCCCCTTGGCGAGAGAGGGTGTCGGATTCTCGGATGACGGATTGGATACGTGAAGCTACTTGAACAAGGAGTGTATCACCAATAATATGCCCAAGGGTATCATTGATATTTTTGAAATGATCCAAGTCCAGATAGAGTAATGCTAAGGGTGTTTTGGTTCGATGGGCGATTTTGATGGCATAATCGACGTGATCGTGTAGCAAATTACGGTTTGGCAATTTTGTAAGGGGGTCATAATGGGCAAGCCAAGTCACCTTTTCTTCTGTTAGTTTTTGAGTTGTAATATCTTGGATAGAACCATGAATATAGGTTATATTCTCTTCTAAAATTGCAGGTGCTCCAATAATCCGAACCCATTTTTTATTCCCTTTTTTGGTCGTCATTTGGAGTTCTAAATCACACCCTTTTCTTTTTGTTACGACTTTATTCAATGCTGTTTGTATTTTTTCAAGCCATTCTTTTTCATAAACACTTAGCCATGTCTCCAATGTTACTTGTTCATTGGGAACCATATCATAAATAAGAGATGATTCCTTTGTCCAAATTCCGATCCCATTATTGGTATCTATTTCCCATCCTCCAATATGGGCAGCTGAACTCATCTCTTCGAGGAGTTTTTCGGTTCGGATCAAATGAAGTTTCGAGTTATGACGCTCTGTAATATCATGCCCTATTCCTAAAATACCAATGAGATTATTTCTGTCGTTAAACATTGGGATTTTTACCGTTTCAAGGAGGGCGTGATGTCCGTCATCCGCAAAGGTTATCCACTCTTCATTGACGCTATAGTTATTGGTTTGCATGGCAATTTGGTCATTTTTTCGGAAAAAATCAGCAACTTCTTTCTTTACGAAATCGTAATCGGTTTTACCAATAATTTCCTCCTCTTTGGCACCAAAAAAACGCTCAAACATCGGATTGCATTTTAAATAAACTCCCTCTTTATTTTTTAGCCATATCAGGTCAGGGATGGTATTGAGGAGTATATGGAGCTGATTTTTAGTCTCCATAATCTCTACAGTACGTTGCTCTACGAGCTTTTCGAGAGAATTGCGATAGCCTTTGAGTTCGATGTATTGTTTTGTAATGTATCCCAAAAGGGTACTTACTAACAGTGCTAATACTGTTTCTAGTGCCAAAAGCCCCTTATTGTGCCGCCCTTCAATGGGTGCTATACGAAGTGTCCATGTTGTGTTGGGAAGGGTAATGGTTTGCGTTGTGGGTTGGTAAAGTTTTTCTGCTCCCGATGAAGCGATAATTTGCTCTTTTTTAGTGAGTGGATGGATGCGAGTGAGGGTATAATAATATCCCTCTTTTTCGAGGTTACCAAGGGTGGTTGTTGTAAGAACATCAGGAAAACGGATCACGATAAGGATAAATCCCCAAAACTTCTTTTTTTGGGTGAAAACAGGCAACCGACCAACGAGCCCTTCCCCCCCTTGAACAAGCTTTAATGGTCCTGCTAGTGTTAGCTTTCGTGTTTCACGTGCCAACAAAGCCTCACTTTTTTGTTCTGGATCGTCAAAAAGATTAAAACCAAGAGCTTTTTGATTACCAGAAAGGGGAACCACATATTTAATAATGCCATCAGGGACGAGTGCAATTTCGGATATATGGGGATAAAAGGTAAGAAGTCTTTTTCCGATTGATTCAAAACGATGAATGGTTCCATCTTGTTCAATCATTGCGGCTAAAGGGTAGATTAGAGCCAGTTTTTGATCGATACTTTTTTGTAAAATGTTGGCATTTTCTTTCGAAATAGAGTCGATTCTTTGATGTACTTCCTTTGCCCGTATTTGCTCAAAATGAAAAATAATCGCAAATAATGAAATAATAGAAATAAGAAATGTGGATATCCCTACTAACCACTTTTTTTCTACCGAAAAGAGACTAATCATCCAAACACCCTTTTGATAAAGTTTATTTTATTATAACACATCTCACTATGCTATACTTTTGGGAATATCACTATGTTTTAAACAAAAGGGAAAAATATGCGTTACATCCGACGATTCGATTCACTTACGTTAAATGACATTGCTTTAGTGGGGGGGAAGAATGCTTCCTTAGGGGAGATGATAGGCTCACTTACATCTCTTGGAGTCAACGTTCCGCAAGGATTTGCAGTAACAGCAGATGCCTATCGTTTATTTATTCAACATAATAGTTTCGAGCCCAAAATTCGGGATTTCTTCGCCGATGTTGATTTGGGTAATATTGAAGCCCTCAATCGTTGTGGTGAAGCAATACGCACCTTGATGCTCACGGGACAGATGCCTGAGGCTCTCAAAACCGAAATTACCCAAAGTTACCGTGATATGGAAAAAGAGTATGGTACGCCATCGGTCGATGTGGCAGTACGCTCTTCGGCAACGGCAGAAGATTTGCCCGATGCGAGTTTCGCAGGGCAGCAGGAGAGCTATCTCAATATCCGTGGTGACGTGATGCTAATCGAACACGTCAAGAAGTGTTTTGCTTCTCTTTTTACCGATCGGGCTATTAGTTATCGTCACAGTCGTGGATATGATCATTTCGCCGTTGCCCTCTCCGTAGGGGTGCAAAAAATGGTGCGCAGTGATTTGGCAAGCAGTGGGGTGATGTTTACCATC